>VEQG01000049.1 GCA_018883345.1 Candidatus Nanopelagicaceae bacterium | reverse complement strand
CCATACAGATATGTAGTCAAAGAATTAACAACAATCACGCCTAGCAACATGCAAACCGACAGAAATAAAATTCTTCCAGTCGCAAGTTGCAAATTGGAACGTTCGGCTAATGTCCAAGCAGCAATTAATGGTAACTACTTATTGAATCCGAATATTTCGATAATGGTTGTGCCATTTGCCTCTACCGATTTTCCATCTGAAGCAAATCCTCAGACCGAATGGGGTCCATATTTTTCATGGATTAAGTCCTCGCTAGAGAATATGACAGATGTCGGCTCTAATTATCGGATAGAGGTAGCTCAAAAATACTTTAAAATATCAAAGAAACTTACAGAATATAAATTAAGTGGCGAGGTAAGTCACGGAGACTCTGCTGCTACAGATCGTAGATATGAGTTAATTAATGACGTAATTAAAGTTGCAGATCCAGAAATAAATTTTTCTGGATTTGACTACGTCTTTTTTGTTACACCAAGATTAGTGCCTAGAAGTGTTTTGTCTAATCAAATAGCTTATGGCCGAACAATAGTAACGAATGAAAAAACTTTTGGATTGAATGGATATATAACTTCATACATAGATGACTTTAAGTCACCTTATTGGATATCAAGAGAACCATTTGGTTTTATACATGAAATGATGCATATTTTTGGAACAGCCGAAGATTATTACGGAGATGCTGATTACGGTGGCAATGATGTTGGCGCTGGAAATTGGGGAAATATGTCCAGGGCAATGACAGATCATTTAGTTTGGGATAAATGGACTGCAAAAATGGTCTCTGATAACCAAATTAGATGTGCGGCTCCTAATGAGACTTCTATACATTGGATAAAACCTTCAACCGTGAAAGGGGAGTACGAAAAACTCCTCCTTGTAAGATTGAACGAATTTGAGGCAATTGGTGTTGAATCCTTTAGAAATTCAGGATTTAACTACAAATTACCTAAAGCTCAACATGGAGCAGTTGTTTATTTATTAAACACAAAAGATATGGATGATTACACAGTACACGGAGATGGCTTAAAAGTTTATTGCCCTGATCAGCGGCCATGTACTTCTACTCAAGACTCCCAATTCGGAGGGTTTAAATTAGCTTTAGCCGCACTTAAACCTGGAGAATTTGTGACTTTAAAAGGCGTAAGGATTTCTGTAATTGAAGCGGGAGATTTTGGAGATGTAGTTAAAGTTGAGAAAGCTTAAATCTTAACTTTTCCGATTGCTTGATCGATTCGAGAAACTTCGACGATCTCCATTCCTGGTAATTTAACGTCGCTTCCGGCGGGAATAAATGCGCGCTTAAAACCTAAACGGAAAGCTTCTTCGAGGCGACGTTGTACTCCAGATACTTTGCGAATTTCGCCTGCTAATCCAACTTCGCCAATTGCAACTAAATCTGCAGGTAGCGCTAGCCCTTTAGCAGCCGATGCAATTGCAAGAGCCGCAGCTAAATCTGCAGCAGGTTCGGACATCTTCATGCCACCGACAGTTGCGACATATACATCTCGGCCAGATAGTCGAATATTTGCGCGTAATTCGAGCACCGCTAAAGTCATTGAGGTACGGGAAGAATCCATGCCGCTTGTAACTCTGCGCGCATTTCCGTAATCATTTTCGCGGCCAGCGCTAACTAGCGCTTGAATTTCAGCAAGCAAAGGACGGCGGCCTTCTAAGGTAACTGTCACACAAGTACCTGGAACTGGTTCGGCATGACGTGAAGTAAATAAACCTGTCGGATCTGCAACTCCCTGAATTCCGGAGTCGTTCATATCAAAGCAGCCGACTTCATCGGATGCGCCAAAACGATTTTTAATCGCACGAATTAAACGAAGTCGTGAATGGCGTTCGCCTTCGAAATTTAAAACCACATCAACAATATGTTCGAGTAGGCGAGGGCCAGCAATTGATCCATCTTTAGTTACATGTCCGACAAGTAACAGTGCAATATCGCGCTCTTTGCAGATTCGAATTAAGGCAGCAGCAACTTCGCGAACTTGGGTTACGCCACCAGGTGCGCCTTCGACGGTTGTGGATCCAATAGTTTGGATGGAGTCGATAATCAATAGTTCTGGTTGTACGGAATCTATATGTGCAATTACGGCAGATAAATCTGTTTCGGCGGCTAACCAGAGATTTGGATTTACTGCGCCAATTCGTTCGGCGCGAAGACGTACTTGAGAAGCGCTCTCTTCGCCAGAGATATAAAGTGTATGTACGCCATTAGTTGCTACCTGTGCTGCAACCGTTAGTAACAATGTTGATTTACCAACGCCAGGTTCTCCGGCTAATAAAATCGCAGCGCCAGGAACAATTCCGCCACCCAAAACCCGATCTAACTCATCGATTCTGGTCGGACGAGCCTTTGCAGTTGCTAAATCAACATCTCCGATAGGCGTTGCTGGTTGGGTAACGTGGCCAGCAACTAAAGATAATTTCTTTGGTGCGCCAACTTCTTCGACGCTACCCCAAGCTTGGCATTCGCCGCATCTACCAACCCATTTGGTGCTGGTCCAACCACATTCGCCGCAGCGAAATGGGTCTTGCTTTACTTTTGCCATGGCCCAAGATTAGTCGGTACCGGCGACGCTCTATAGAATCACACAATGTCTAGAGCCGCGTTAGAAAAATTCCCGAAGGTAAATCTCCTATTCGGAAAGTCTCCAATCCATCGCCTTGATCG
>VEQG01000010.1 GCA_018883345.1 Candidatus Nanopelagicaceae bacterium | reverse complement strand
TAAAGAATGCATTCCTTGCCGAAGGTGAAAACCCAGAACCAATGATTCGAGTTCAGGGAGAAGCTCAGATCGTAGAAGCAGCAGATGCGCTAATTGCTAATACTGATGCAGAAGCAGCTTCATTAGTAGGTTTATATGATGCTTGCCCAGATAACGTCGCGGTAGTTACGCCAGGCGTTGATTTATATAACTTTACGCCAAATCGTAAAGATGCCCGTTATCACTTAGGAATTGATCCAAAGAAATTAGTAATCTCCTTTGTCGGTCGCATTCAGCCACATAAGGGGCCAGAAGTTTTGATTCGCGCTATTAATGAAATGATGACGCACAACCCGGAACTTCGCCCAGTGCTTCAAGTATTTATTACAGGTGGGGCATCAGGTGTTAAGAACCATGAAGATATTCGTATGCGCGAATTGGTTAATTGGTTGAAATTAGATGATGTAATTAAATTCTTAGAACCGCTCTCCCGTGAGAAATTACCGGATCTATATCGTTCATCAGATTTAGTTTGTGTGCCAAGTTATTCAGAGAGTTTCGGTTTGGTAGCGCTAGAAGCGCAAGCATGCGGCACTCCAGTGGTCGCAAGTGCAGTTGGTGGCTTAAGAACTGCAGTTGCCGATGGTATTTCTGGTGTTTTAGTAGATGGACATAATCCAAAAGCTTGGTCATCAGTTCTTGCACGTTTATTGATGGAACCACAACGTCGCATCTTGTTATCACTCGGCGCAGTGGAACATGCATCACATTTTGGTTGGGATGCAACGGCCCGAGGCACACTCGATGTTTATGACCGTTTGATTAATCACCAACCAATGGCAAAATACGCTCCATGACTTCAGCAAATAGCAAATATAAATTAATCCTTTTACGTCACGGCGAATCTGAATGGAATGCGCTTAATCTATTTACCGGTTGGGTAGATGTTCGCCTCTCTGCAAAAGGTGAAGCTGAAGCAAAACGCGGTGGAGAACTTCTAAAAGAGCGCGGGCTACTTCCTGATGTAGTTCATACCTCTTTACTTCGCCGCGCAATTCATACTTCGCAATTGGCTTTAGATGCCTGCGATCGCCACTGGATTCCAGTTAAGCGCTCTTGGCGCTTAAATGAACGCCATTACGGAGCGCTCCAAGGCAAAGATAAAGCGCAGACATTGGCTGCCTACGGTGAAGAGCAATTCCAATTATGGCGCCGCTCATTTGATGTGCCACCTCCACCAATTGATGACAATGATGAATTTTCACAAGCAAAAGATCCGCGATATGCAGATTTAGGTGCCGACTTGCCGCGCACAGAATGTTTAAAGGATGTTTTAGAGCGCGCACTTCCATATTTAACTGGCGAAATTACCGCTGATTTAAATGCTGGTAAAACTGTTTTGGTAACTGCGCACGGAAATTCACTTCGCGCCATTGTTAAGCATATTGATTGCATCTCAGATGAAGATATTGCAAAGGTAAATATCCCAACCGGAATTCCATTGCTTTATGAATTCGGTGAAGATTGGGAACCAATCAAAAAAGGTGGCGAGTACTTAGATCCAGAGGCAGCAAAGGCAGCTATCGAAGCCGTTGCTAATCAGGGTAAGAAGTAATCCGTAACTTATTTAGCTAAAACTTAAGAGTTATATTCGCCGTTAACCATGTAATAAACACGGCGTCCGACGGATACTGCGTGGTCTGCACAGCGCTCGTAATAGCGACCAAGTAAGGTCATATCGATTGCCAGCTCAGTGCCATGCTCCCACTTTTCATCCATCAAAACTTTAAATAGTTGGCGATGTAATTTATCCATCTCATCGTCATCTTTTTCTAGTTCTAGAGCCAAAGTAGTGTTTCGGGTATCAATAGCTTGTGTGGTTTTCTTGATAATGCTTACTGCCACGCGATCCATAGTTACGATGGTTTCGCGCAGTTCATTTGGTACCGCGCAATTTGGATAACGCATACGCGCAAGTTTTGCGATGTGATGAGCCATATCGCCCATACGCTCTAAATCGGCAGACATACGTAGTGAGGTAACCAGAGTACGTAGATCGCCAGCGACTGGAGATTGGCGCGCGATAATCATCATGGTGCGCGCATCAAGTTCGTGCTGCATCTCATCGATGGTGTCATCTTCTTTAATTACAGTCTCTGCTAATTCAAGATTTGGCTCTAAGAGCGCGCGAGTAGCGGCTTCCATGGAGGTAGCGACGATATTGCCCATACGGACCAAGGTGTCGTGGATTGAATCGAGCTCTTCTTGAAAGGCGTTACGCATAGGGAGATTTTACCCGTGCCTTGCCTTAAATGTCGCCCAAAGGTCGTTGGGCAAGTGAACAGAGCATTAACAGATTATGAAGGATTTCGATTTAAACGATAATTGGGCCATGGGAAGCATAAGAGACTTTTACGATTCACTTATGTATCGCCATGCTTCCCAAGCGCAGGGAGAAATTAATCTCTCTGGCCGAAATGTCGATCAGAAATTAATTGATCTCCTTGAATTAACCGATACCGATTATTTAATAGTTGATAGCGACGACTCAGTAATTACTTGCTGTGAAACTGTTGTAAACATTGGTTTGGTAAATGGCAATCGAGTTACTTCAGAAGCAATCCGTAAATTAATACGAAATGCCCGTAAAAAAGATGAGCTAATCGAAACTGAGGTTGCAATCCCACGTGGTTCGCTCACCAATGGCTTTCACGAACGGCGCGTGCGAATTAGCTCAATTGGCCAAGATGGCACCGTGGCAGTCTTAATTTTTGATGACACGGAAGCGCGACGCTTAGATGCAGTGCGCCGAGATTTCGTAGCCAATATTTCACATGAACTTAAAACACCAATTGGTGGAATCTCTATTTTGGCCGAAGCGCTCGCAGAGGCGAATAACGATCCTGAATTGGTTAAGAATTTCTCCGAACGTATGCAGATTGAAGCAACCAGACTTTCACATCTAGTCCAAGAGATTATTGATCTTTCGCGAATTCAAGATCAAAACACTATGCAGAATTCTGAGATGGTCTCTCTTAATAAAATCATCGAAGAGGCGATTGATCAATCAAAGGTTCTGGCAGGAAAGCGCCACGTTGAATTGAATTTTGCTAGCGAAGAAGAGGTGCAATTCTTCGGAGATCGTAAGCAATTAGTGATGGCTATTAGCAATTTAATTGAAAATGCCATTAACTATTCACCAGAACGAACTTCCGTGAATGTACTGCTTCGCAAAAACAATGAAGTAGCTGAAATATCAATTAGTGATCAGGGCGTGGGAATTGCAGAAGCTGATATCGAAAGAATCTTTGAACGCTTCTATCGAGTAGATTCAGCTCGCTCACGCGACACTGGTGGCACTGGACTTGGTTTATCGATTGTGAAACATGTGATTTCAAATCACGGCGGCGATATCCAAGTTTGGAGTGATCCAGGCACCGGCAGTACCTTTACGGTTTTACTACCTCTTACCAACACCCAGAAAATATGAGCAAAGTTAAGGATGCATCCTGATGACAAAAATCTTGATTGTCGAAGATGAGAAATCATTCTCTGAACCGCTCTCATTCCTATTGGGTAAAGAGGGATACCTGGTAGAAGTTGCAGCAGATGGCAATGAGGCGTTACTTAAATTCGAAAAAGGTGGCGCTGATTTAGTGCTCCTTGATCTAATGCTGCCGGGTATGCCAGGTACTGAAGTTTGCCGTCAGATTCGTACCACTTCGAATGTTCCAATCATTATGTTGACCGCCAAAGATGATGAGGTCGATAAAGTCGTTGGGCTCGAACTTGGCGCAGATGATTATGTAACCAAGCCTTATTCAGCTCGTGAATTATTGGCTCGTATCCGAGCAGTTTTGCGTCGCGGTGGCGATTCGACTGCCGAACTAGATGGTGGACCACTAGTTCAAGTCGGAGAAATAAAATTAGATGTTGATCGCCATATTGTGACTTTCAAAGGTGAAAACATTGCGCTACCGCTCAAAGAATTTGAATTGCTGGAATTCTTAATGCGTAATGCGGGGCGCGTACTTACTCGTATTCAAATCATTGATCGGATTTGGGGTAATGATTATGTGGGAGATACCAAAACGCTAGATGTTCATATCAAGAGATTACGTTCTAAATTAGAGGCAGATCCTGCAAATCCAGAGTTAATTCAGACCGTGCGCGGCCTGGGTTACAAGATGGAACTTAAATAATTTAAGCAGCTACAACTAGCGCATCTAGGGTTACAGATCCAGCTAACCCAAAGAAGAATGAAACTGTGGTGCGCTTACCTGCAACCAATCCAGAATTTGGAATTGTGGCAAATGCATTTGCGCTATCTCCACCAAAAGTAACTGGCTTATTTAACATAACTGGGATTGGTTCCAGCTTGATTTGCTTTTCGCCAAAAGCCAATGCAATCAGCGCATCTTCTGTTTCTTTTTGATTGACGATGGTGCCGATTAATGTGGCATCGCCAGCTTCATTTACATTGATGTGAATATTACGTAGATAGATCAAATTGCCATCTTTATCTAAGTTTGCTTCAACGCCATCGGTTACTTGAGCAATCATTCGAGTTGGAGCATTAACGCCAGAGCCTGAACAAGCTGTAAGTGTTGTCGCAAATACAGAGGCAGTAATTGCAATCGCAATTTTCTTAAGCATTGATATCTCCCGAATTGTCAATCAAAACTAGATAAATATTGGATGCATTTTATCAGCCAAAAAGTAAGTTAATTACGCAGCAATTTACGTGAAATTTCCGCAGGAAATCCAATAGTGACTGGTTTAGAAAACCATGCTAAAATTGTCCTCTTGCTTAACTGCACCAACTAACCGAAGGGCGTTAAATGTCATTTAAGGTCGGCGAAACCGTTGTATATCCCCATCACGGAGCGGCACTAATCGAAGCAATCGAAACCCGCGTGATTAAAGGCGAAGAGAAGACCTACTTGGTATTAAAGGTAGCTCAGGGCGACTTAACAGTCCGAGTTCCAGCAGATAACGTTGATTTAGTCGGCGTTCGCGATGTAGTTGATTCAGCAGGACTTGATCGTGTATTTAATGTTTTGCGTCAGCCTTACACAGAAGAACCAACCAACTGGTCACGTCGCTACAAAGCTAATCTAGAAAAGCTTGCTTCAGGTGATGTTATTAAGGTTGCAGAAGTGGTTCGCGATCTTTATCGCCGCGATCTTGATCGTGGTCTATCAGCAGGCGAGAAGCGCATGCTTGCAAAGGCAAAGCAGATTCTGGTTTCAGAGCTAGCGCTTGCAGAACGTACCGATGAGGAAAAGGCAGCGACCATCCTCGACGAAGTTCTTGCCTCATAAATTATCTGTAATTCTTAACGTTGACAGTCAATTAGCTGATCAACTTCTAGCAGGTATTTCACTTTTCAATCGGGCACTTTCACAAGCAACCCAATTTGCCGAAAGCAATGGCGCAGATGTAGTTGTCGTAAAAAATGGCCAGCTGGAAGAGCAGCTAAAAGAAATTGATGCGGAAATCTTTTTAATCCATGATGCGCTACGTCCGTTAGTTGGCGCAGACCAAATGCAACGCGCCTACGAAGCGCTGGGCAATTGCCAGGCAGTCCGAGCAACTATGCCGTTTACTGAGACTTTAAAAGTTGTAGGACCAGATCAGCGATTAGAAGCAACTATTGATCGTGATTCTGTGCGACGAATTTCTAGCCCAGAGGTAATTCGTAAATCTGCCATTAATTTTGGTGGCAAAGCGACTACGTGGTCAGTGCCATTAATTAATGGATATCAATCCTGTGAAGTAGCAGCCGATCCGCAAGGAATTCGAATTAATAATGGTGAAGAGCTCAAGATGTTAGAAGCGCTTCTGCAACTTTCAGATCCTGCGCAAAAGTAATCTTTAAATTAGAAACCTCTGCCTCAACTGCAACTGCTTTAATTTCAGGAAAATAAGCTTCTACGCAGGCGCCGGTATCGGTGCCCACAAATCCATCAACTTCGGCAGATTCATAGGCTTTTAATAACTCTTTAGCTCTAAATCCTTGCGGAGTTTGTACTCGAACGATTTGGGTATCGTGGTTTAAATCAATTTCAACTGGATTGATAGTGGTAGTTGGAATAGCGCCACCTTTTAAAATCGCAACTTCTGCAATTTTTTTATAGAGCGCTGGGGTCGCTAGCGGCCTAGCGCCATCATGAATCAAAACCACATCAATTGCGCCGGAATTAATTTCATTTTTTAAATGCAGCAGCGCTTGATATTCACTACCGTGACGAGTGCTGCCACCATAAGTAATTTCAATTTCAATACCGGGAATTTCTTTAGCCAGAATTTCGCGCGCCATAGCCTCATCATCTGGATTGATGATCAACAAAAGTCGAGCTTCCGGAAAAGCTTTATGCGCATTAGTAATGGTTCTACAAATTACGGTTTGACCAGCAAGTGGTAACCAAACTTTATTTGTGGAATGGCCAAATCTGCTGCCAGAACCTGCAGCAAGTAGCACTACTGCTGGTTTCAACTTAAACCTAACGCATCCTGTTGTTTGCGCAGCCTTAAAATAAATGAATCCTCTAGGTCGACATGGTCATAAGTAAGCAGTTCGCCCGCTTTAATCGCCTTTTTGATGGTGGCACCAGCTGCAAGACCAATCGGAACTAATCCATCTTTCTTTGCGTCGGTAGCGATATCGGCATAACCGCGCACGGTAAAACCACCAATATTGTCGATTTTATCGCCCGGGTTTAAATTAACTTTAGTCATGCAAACAACTTCTGCATTTAACTTCTCTGAATAAAGTGAAGATTCGCGATCAATAATTGCTTTTGCAACCGAAAGTGGCGCTTCAACTGAAGCTAAATGATATGGACGATATAAAGTGAAATATGGGCCTTTACCTAACATTAAATATTCCAACTCTTCGACCACATAAGGTGAGTCGCTCTTAACAACCACAAACACTCCCGGCGCCACATCACCAGTGCAGTAATCAACTACGCCCGCACGATCCAAAATTCCACCGTCAGCTTGCAAGGCATAAGTTTGGGAGAGCGTTTTAACCGAAGAAGCTGGTCCATACATGCCGCGCTTTGAAAGTTGTAAGCCGGTGGTATTTGCAAGCGCCACCATCTCAGTCATAGTTTTAGTGCCATCTGTAAATGAGCAGAGCATCTTTGGATTCATGTGCTTTGAAAGCGCGCGTTCGCGAACGGTATCTGGCGTACTAAAAGGTTCGAAAGGATTGTTCTTACCCTTACCAGCACAGATAACTTCAAAATTTAAATCAAGTGCAAAATCAACCAACTCTTTGCATTCAGTTGGCTCATCACCATGTGCAACGCCATAAACCAAATTCCGCTCTTGCGCAATTTTGTTGAGAATTGGTCCGACCGTCACTTCCATCTCTACATTTAAAACCACAACATCTTTATTTGCTTGAAGCGCATCATGAGTTATTTGCGCCCCGGTATTTGGTACACCTGTACATTCGACGACCAAATCAATTTCATCAAGTTCGGTCACCACTGCGGTTTGAGTAGTTCCGCATGGGATCTGTTCGTGAATCGCGCTAGCTAGCTCTTTAGCGCTATCGCTAATTACAAATTTGGTGATTCCTAAATCCTTAAAGGTTTGTTGGATGCGATCCACATTGCTATCAACAATTAGCGCCACCGCAAGGCCAGGCATTTTGTGAATCTGGTTGGCAAATCCGCGCCCCATTTGGCCGGCACCGACAATGGCAATTCTTGAATCATGGCCAAGTTGCTTCGCGTGAGCGAGCAATTTATGACGATATGCCACTGATAATCCTCAACTTTTGTCTTAGGTTTTACGAATAGATCCCGATAGAACGGCATTAAGTCTAAAGGTTTTTGTAAGGTGAATAGAAGTTAGAATACTTCCATGAAGGAATTTCTCACAAAAGTAGGTTCGCCAGTCGGCCTACACGCTCGCCCAGCATCTCTCTTTGCAAAAGCGGCAAAGGAATCAGGTTGCAGAGTTTCGCTAGCGAAGGTTTCTGAAGACGGAACCGAATCACCGCTGGTGGATGGCGTATCGCTTTTAAAAATTATGGCACTCGGTATTAAATGCTGCGAAACAATCAAAGTTCAAGTTGAAGGCGAAAATGAAGAGGCAGCAGCTGCTGCGCTACAAGCAATTGTGGAAAGCACCGAGCATTAATTTTTCATGAGCGATCTGCAAAAGCTAAGAACAGGTACTGGCGTTGATGCGCATAAATTTTCGCAATCAGCAGCAGATGGCCCTTGTCATTTAGCTGGATTGGAATGGCCCGATACAAATCGCTTAGATGGGCATTCCGATGGAGATGCGGCAGTTCATGCGCTCTGCGATGCAGTGCTCTCTGCAGCAGGGCTTGGCGATGTAGGACAAGTTTTTGGAATTGATAAACCGGAATGGAAGGGAGCAAGTGGCCTGAAGATGATTTCTCATTTGCGCACCTTAATTTCCGAAAAATCAATCGTAATCAATAATGTTTCAATTCAAATCGTTGGTAATGCCCCGAAAATTTCGAAAAGACGAGATGAAGCGCAGCAAGTCTTATCGGATGCGCTTGGTGCACCTGTAACAATTGGCGCTACCACCACAGATGGCATGGGATTTACAGGTCGCGGCGAAGGAGTATTTGTGATTGCAAATGCGCTGGTGCAATTGCCATGAAGCTATACAACACACGTACCCGTGAAACTTCTGAATTTAAGCCGCTAGCTTCCGGCAAAGTTGGTATTTATGTCTGCGGTGCCACCGTGCAATCATTTCCGCACATCGGACACGTTCGAAGCGGAATCAACTTTGATATCTTGCGTCGTTGGTTAACTGTAAGTGGCTATAACGTAACTTTTATTCGCAATGTAACTGATATTGATGACAAGATTTTAGAGAAGAGCAAAGCAGAGAATATACCTTGGTGGGCGCTTGCTTTTAAGTACGAACAAGAGTTCCAAAAAGCATATGCGCTATTAAATGTATTGCCACCAACTTATGAGCCACGTGCAACCGGGCACATCACTCAAATGATTGAATTAATGCAGCTTTTGATCGATAAAGGCGCTGCCTATGCCCCAGGAAATGGCGATGTTTATTTAGATGTTCGCGCACTTGATTCTTATTTAACGCTTTCACGTCAGAAGTTAGATGATCTACTTCCAGCTGGCGATGCTGAAGAAACTTACAAAAAAGATGTACGTGACTTTGCACTTTGGAAAGCGGCAAAAACTGGCGAACCATCTTGGCCAACTCCGTGGGGAGATGGACGTCCTGGCTGGCATCTTGAATGTTCTGCGATGGCGCATTCATATCTAGGCGAGAGCTTTGATATTCATGGCGGCGGTTTAGATTTAATTTTCCCACACCACGAAAATGAAATCGCACAATCTGAAGCAGCCGGATATAAGTTTGCCAACATCTGGATGCATAACGCATGGGTTACTCAATCTGGCGAAAAAATGTCAAAGTCGCTTGGCAACACCATGCAAGTTAAAGAGCTCATTAAGCAAGTGCGGGGAATTGAACTTCGTTTCTATTTAGGAAGCGCTCATTACCGTTCGATGTTGGAATTTTCACCAGAAGCGCTGCAAGAAGCAGCTACCAATTTCCAACGTATTGAGAATTTCTTAAAGCGCGCAAAAGAGATTGTTGGTGATTTCGAAGGTGTAATTAGCGCGCCAGTTAAGGCTGCTTTTGATGATGATTTAGCGGTGCCACAAGTTCTGGCACATATCTCTGAAGCGCTACGTCGCGGAAACACGGCAATCACTGAAAACAATCATGAACAAGTTAAATCTTCGGCTGCGGAAATCCGCGGTGCGTTAGCAATTCTTGGTTGCGATCCTTTTGATGCATCATTTACTGCAAATGCCGCCGGAAGCGCTGATTTATCAGATGCGTTAGATGGCGTTATTCAATTGGCTTTGGCGCAGCGCCAATCAGCGCGCGAACGTAAAGATTTTGCCGCTTCTGATGCCATCCGTGATGGGCTAGCTGCACTTGGAATTACGATCGAGGACACTCCTCAAGGACAACGCTGGACTATTAAGGGAAGTATTTAAAAATGGCCGGAAATTCATCGCGTCGCGGAGCTGTGCGCAAATCAACAGGTGGCAAGAAAGGTCCTTCAAAAGGAACTGGCGGCAACAATAAAAGACGTTTAGCCGGCAAAGGACCAACACCTAAAGCTGAAGATCGTCCTTATCACGCAGCGGCAAAACGTAAGAGCGCAGCAAAACCTGCGCGTTCATCACGTTCTGAAAAACGTAGCAACTTCTCATTCCACGGCGAAATGGTGGCAGGACGTAATGCAGTTCTTGAAGCGCTTCGTGCAGATGTGCCATCAACGGAATTAATTGTGGCGAGATCAATTGATATTGATGACCGCATTGAAGAATCATTAAAACTTGCGTTAAAGAAAGCGTTACCAATTCGCGAAGTGCATCGCGCGGATGTAGAGAAAATTTCTATGAATTCGCAAGGTATTGCGCTATCAATTAAGCCATACCAATATTCATCGCTTGATGAAATTCTGTTACGTGCGGGAAAGCCAGGATTAATCGTGGCACTAGATGGCGTGACTGACCCACGTAACTTAGGTGCGATTATTCGTTCTGCAGCTGCCTTTGGCGTAGATGGCGTGATCATTCCGGAGCGTCGCTCTGCAGCAATGACTGCCGCTGCTTGGAAAACTTCGGCAGGTGCGGCGGCTCGTATGCAAGTCGCGCAAGTAACTAACTTGAATCGCGCAATCGAAGATGTGCAAGAACGTGGCTATTTTGTAGTTGGTTTAGATGGCGAATCAGATGAGCTAATTAACAATATGAAAGTTGCTACCGAACCAATCATGATTATCGTTGGTTCCGAAGGTAAAGGTTTAAGTAAATTAACTCGTGAAAAGTGCGATCTGGTAGTGAAAATCCCGATGCGTTCAACTACTGAAAGTTTGAATGCCAGCGTTGCTACATCTATCGCTTTATTTGCGGTAGATGAGGCTCGTAAGTGATGTCAGAAAATAAATTAAATTCTTTCCGTAATTTCATAGTTCTGGGTGATTCTTTCTCTGAAGGAATGACTGATGAGCTAATCGATGGCAAATTTCGGGGCTGGGCTGATCGCGTTGCAGATATTATGGCATCGCAAATAGATGGCTTTCGATATGCAAATTTAGCGGTTCGTGGAAAATTAATTCATCAAGTAGTGACTGACCAAGTTCCGGCAGCGTTGCAATTGATCACTTCAGATACTTTGGTTAGTTTTCACGCGGGCGCAAATGATGTGATCCGCCCTAAATACAATCCAGAAATTACTCTGCCAGAGTATGCGAAGGCAGTTCGTGATTTATCCGCGGAACTTAAGAAATATGGCGCGCAGTTGATGCTTTTTACGGTGCAAGAGAGCGCAGCTGCAAATACCAAAGCAGGCGTTATCTGGAATCAAAGATTTAAAGATTTCAACAATCAAGTCCGCAAGTTAGCAGCGGAAACCGGCGCAATAATAAATGAAGCAAACGACGGTAGATATCCAAACGATATCCGTTTCTTAGCTTTTGATCGTTTACATTTAAATCCAGAAGGACATTACCGAGTTGCGCAAGGCGTTTTAGAAAATCTTGGCTTGCCATTTGATCCTGGATACAAGATTCCATTACCTCCTGCACCGAAAGAAAATCCAATTAAGAAAAAAATAACTAATGCACTTTGGATAGCAACATTTGTGATTCCTTGGATTATTCGCCGTTTGCGTGGAAAATCATCTGGAGATGGGCGAGAAGCTAAATATCCGCGCCTTATTTCGTGGCCGATTTCAGATAATCGCTAGTTTTTGCCATAATTACGCCCGCAACAAACGCCTCCCTAGCTCAGTGGTAGAGCATCCGCCTTGTAAGCGGAAGGTCGTCAGTTCAATCCTGACGGGGGGCTCCATTAATTAAATAATTTATAAAACCAACTGCAATGTTTCAAAAGTATCCGGAACCGGCCGGTATGGCTCTTCGTGATACCTAATCTCTTCTTTAGCCACCTTCCAATTTAGATTTGAGTTCAATAAGCATTGTAAAAATACTTTTGCTTCAATATCAGCAATATGAATACCTAAACAGGTGTGTGGTCCAAAACCAAAACTTAAATGGGGATTTTTGGGGCGATCTAATTTAATTTCAAATGGATTTTCAAAAACACTTTCATCAAAGTTGCCAGAGATAAAGCTCATACCAACATATCTCTCTGGCGGCAGATTAGTCTTGCCACTTTCCGGGACGGTGGTTCGATTCATTATTGGTAGTGGAGAGAGAAAACGAAGAAATTCTTGAATTGAGCTATTTAAATGCTCGGGATTATTTCTAAGCCAGGCAAGATCTTCTGGATGATGTCCAAAGTACCAGAGCATGCCGGTCAATAATTTAACAACTGTGTCTCTTCCTCCGGCGAGCATTACACCTGCAATCCCGCGAAATTCCAGCGCTGAGATCTGTTCGCCATTAATCTCTAGATGGGCAATTTCATGCCAGATATCGTCATTCTTCTTTGTTAATGCTTCTTCATAAATACGATCTAAATAACGATGCAAAACACCGCCATCGCGAGTTTCAGATTCGGCAGTCCAAACATCTGCGCCCCATGAAATCCACTCCACAACGTCCTGAGGTCGATTGAAAATTACTCCTAAATTTTCCATTACCACCAATAAAGCTAATTCACTTACGACTTCTTTCGTTTCACCAGTGAAGTACTGGGCAATTAACTTCTCCGAATTGGCTTGAAATTGCGGAATGAATTGTTCAATCTTTGGTTTTACGAAAAACGGAGCCAACGCCGCTCTGTATAAGTGATGTCTTGGTGGATCGACTTCCAGCGGAAGTTGGCGATAGTCACGGACATCTGCATCGCCTTGCAAATCAGAAGAATACGTCTCGGTATTGCGTAGCGCTTCTCGTAACGCTTTATGCCCAGTGATTATGTTCTTGGTTTCTGGGTTGTAAACAGACATGCGAGTACTCTAATTAAGTAGATTTATGCAGACAAGGATATGTATGGAATTAACTCTCAATCCAAGAGAGGTTAAATTAACCACGCGCACCAACACCATTGTGCGTCGTACCTTGCCACACAAAGAGTTATTAATGATTGGCGCTTGGTGTTTTGTAGATCATTACGGTCCCACGCAGAGCGTTGATTCCATGTCGGTGGCAAGACATCCACACGTTGGATTACAAACAGTCTCATGGTTATTTGAAGGCGAAATCGAACATCGCGATTCCGTAGGGAGTATTCAGCTGATTAATCCTGGTCAATTGAATTTAATGACTTCAGGAATTGGAATTTCCCACTCCGAACTCTCATTAGAAGTCGGTAAAGAGCTGCATGGAGTACAACTTTGGGTAGCGCTACCTGCTGATTCTAAAGATGTGGCGCCCCATTTTGAACACCATATGGACCTACCAAACTTTGAGTTAAATGGACTGAAAATAAAACTGTTTATGGGTTCGTTACAAGGTAAATCAGCTCCTGCCAAAATTTATTCACCGATAGTCGGTGCCGAAATAAGTGGCAGCAATCTGGAAATTGAAATTCCGATTGATAAGAGTTTCGAACATGGAATTTTGCTTGATGAGGGCCAACTCGAAATTAATGGAAAAGAAGTTAATAAAAACCAACTTCATTTCATGCCTGCCGGAGCCGGCAAGATATCTATCAAATCAAAGAGTGATTTTCGTGCATTATTAATAGGCGGAACGCCTTTTGAAGAAGAAATTATTATGTGGTGGAATTTTATTGGGCGAACACATGATGAGATTGCTGCAATGCGCAATGATTGGGAAACACAGACTAATAGATTTAATTCGTTTGAAGATCGTATTGGTGGTTATATTCCAGCTCCTGCACTTCCAAATTTAACTTTAAAAGCGCGTGGTTCAAAGCGTTAAATTGTTCGCTTGATAACCCAATGTAAGGCAGCGACCAAAAGCCCATTTCGATGTTCCGCTACGTATTTATAGCCGACTTCACCTAACTTGCCAGAGAGTCTGAGTAATTTGGCTAGGACTTTATATCCAGATTTATCTAAAAGCACCGCGACCGCTTTTGCAGCAAAATAAGTTTTATCAGCAATAACCACTACCGATTTTTCACATTGCTCGCGGGTAATTCCAAACTCTGCAGGATTAATTTCCTGATTGGCAACGGCTTTGATTTCAGCCCGCACTTTAACCCAAGCTACACATGTACGGCAGAAGTCACATTCGCCATCGTAGATAACGGTGCACATCATGACTTAATCATCTCGTATCTCCCCCTATCTTTTAATTTGGGATAAAACTGCTTAGATGGGTCTATGGCATTGGCATTTGTAACTGGTGGATCGCGCGGTCTGGGTTTTGAGAGCGCTAAGGCGCTTAAAGAGCTGGGGCATGAAGTGGTGCTCTTTGCGCGCGATACCGAAAAGTTACGCCAAGCTGGTAGTCAATTAAATTCACCAATTGAATTTGTAGAACTGTCAGATATCGCGGTAACCCGAAATGTTTTCAAAGCAGCAGTGGAGAAGTACGGAATTCCAGAAATTCTGATGTTGGCACACGGCGTAATGTCAGATCGTTTGGCAAAAACACTAAAAACAACAGATGATGAATGGCGTCGAGTAATGACCATCAATTTAGATTCTGTTTTTACTATTGTTAATGAAGTCGGATCAAAGATGGCAGATGCTAGAAATGGTCGAATCATTATTTATAGCGCTTGTTTAGGCAGAATGTCAGGACCGGGCAATGCTGGTGGGCTTGCTCCGTATCGAATTTCTAAAGCTGGCGTAAATGCATTAGTTAGAAATTTAGCTCATGAGACCGGACATGGTTCTCGCGGACTTTGGATCGATGCAATCTGCCCTAATCATTCAAGAACCGATATGGGCGGCGAAAATGCGCCACGTTCTGCAGCTGAAGGTGCAGCCACTGCAGTTTGGCTGGCAACTCGTGAATTAATTGCAGGCACCACTCAAACAGGTCTACTTTGGGAAGATAACGAAGTAGTTCCCTGGTAATTAATTTTGCTAATTAATTTCGAGCAGCGTAACTGAAAGATAAAGTTGCGGCGGTAATTACCCATAATTGATATGGCGTAAAGAGCGCACCAATTTTCCAAGATGTTTTATATGCTAAAAAGGTAAGTGGCAAGGTTAATAGCGCAGTGGTAAGTAACGCATAAGAAGCTAAATTCAAATTATGTGGCACATAAAATTGATAGGCCCAAGTTAACGCTGCAGTTATTGAAAGCGCCAGAGTGGCTAACCAGAGAATTGTGGTTAAGCGGCTCTGCTTTTGAGCAATTTGAATTGAGGCAAAAGCAATTACAAAGAAGTTATATGGCCAAATCAAGCCGAAAATAAAGTCAGGTGGTTGCCAGAGAGGTTGATTTAGCGAGGTATACCAACCAGGTGAGGTGTTGACCCAAATGCCAGATCCAAAGGCATAAACAAGGACCAGCGCTATGCCTATGCCTGACGCTAAAACTTTGAAGTCCACATGGAAAGTATCAACTATTTAAAGTACTTTAACTACCAATATGAAGCGAATTCTGGTCACAGGTGCAACTGGGTATGTTGGTGGCAGATTGGTGCGCAATCTGCTTGAGCAGGGATATCAAGTTAGAGTGTTCGTTCGTGATGAGAAGAAAGTAGCGCAATATTCTTGGGCCAATTCCGTAGAAATTTCAGTTGGAAATGTAAGTGATTATCAAGCAATTCGGACTGCGCTTGAAGGTATTGATGTTGCTTTCTATTTACTGCATTCAATAAATAGCGCAACTCAATTTGATCAAATCGAAAGAGAGATGGCGGCAACTTTTGGTAGCGCAGCGGCAGATGCAAATATCAAGCAGATTGTCTATCTTGGCGGAATCGCGAACGATAAAAAGACCAGTAGACATTTACAATCGCGCACCGAAACCGGAGTTGAATTAGCTAAACATGGTGTGCCAGTTCTGGAATTAAGAGCGGGAATCATTATTGGATCAGGTTCTGCATCATTTGAAATGTTGCGCCATTTAACGCATCGTCTACCAATTATGACTACACCTAAGTGGGTAAAAAATCGTACTCAGCCAATTGCCATAAGAGATGTGCTTTATTACTTGAGCAAGAGCATCGAATTGCCTAAAGCGGTTTCTGGTGTTTATGACATTGGCGGTCCGGAAGTTGCTTCCTATGAAATCATGATGCAGAAATTTGCTGCGATTGCTGGGTTGCGCAAACGAGTGGTGATTAAAGTTCCGGTATTAACACCATCGCTATCTAGTTTATGGATTGGATTTGTAACTCCAGTTCCGACCACCCTGGCTCGCCCCTTAGTCGAATCACTCATCAGCGAAGTAGTTGTTGATGCAGAAAAATCTATTGATAAATTGATTCCAAAACCGGAAGCGGGCTTAACACCTATTAATACTGCTATCGAATTGGCTCTAGAGATGGTTAGCAACAATAAGATTGAAACTCGCTGGTCAGATGCGACCTCTCCAACTGCACCATGGCAGAAAGCGCAAGGAGATCCATCTTGGGCGGGTGCAACTGAGTTTAAAGATGTGCGTGTTGAATATTCCAATGCGCCGATTGAAAATGTATGGGCTTGCATCGAACGTATCGGCGGCGAAAATGGTTGGTATGGCTCTGATTGGCTCTGGTATTTGCGCGGTCTTTTAGATCGAATCTTTGGCGGCGTTGGACTTCGTCGTGGGCGCCGTGATCCATTTAAGTTACGCGTTGGCGATAGCTTAGATTTTTGGCGCGTAGAGGAGTACGAAGAGGGTAAAAAACTTCGACTTTATGCAGAGATGATTCTGCCTGGCAAAGCATGGCTTGAATTTACTTTGGAAGAGGAGAATGGAAAAACCAAAGCTACACAAGTAGCAACTTTCCAACCACGCGGACTTGGCGGCCAACTTTATTGGCGGGGAATATCACCTTTCCATACTTTGTTATTCCCTACGATGCTAAGAAATATTTGCAAAATAGCAAAACGCGAATCTAAATTGCTGAATTAATTGTAAGGATTGTTTCACGCACTACTGCATCTACTTGATCCCACATCGGGGCGTGACCCGATTGCGGCAGGCTAACCCACCTAGAATGCTTTGGGGCTAGTGATTTCTCTTGGCTATTTTCAGCAGGCAATGTGTAATCAGTATCGCCAAAGATGATTGTGACCGGAATTTTTTCAGAAATCTGCTTATCAAATCTATTTCCTAGAAATGCATCCCAAAGCGAGTAATACCCAGATGCGCCACCCATTGCCACAGCGGCTTTGGCACAAGTTTCGGGTGAAAATTTCTCCCATTGTGGGCTGACTAATTTAAATCCAATTGCTCGCATGAATTTAAAATGTGCAATTACATCTGCAAATCGATAAGTAGCACGAGCCATAATTCGACTGACTGCTAATTCACCGTTGCGATGCGTTTTAGGTTTTAACCAAAGGCCAGCCGGTGCTACTCCGGTTACAGATAAAACATCCTCAGGAAATGCGGCTGCCATTTCAAGTGCAATCCAGCCACCAAGTGAATTACCAATCAAGTGGAACTTTTCTATTCCAATGGCATGTAATTCTTCAACAATAATCTTTGAGATTCGTACTGGATTCATAGATTTGTTGGCCAACATAAAGGCGTTGCCGTGGCCAGGTAAATCTAGAGTTATAAATTCAAAGCGCTCTGAAAGTTGCGGACTAACTAAATCCCAAGCAGTGCTAGCCGAACCCAGACCATGGATTGCCACCAATTTAATTGGCCCTTTGCCGTAACGCTGAATATTTAAATTATTCAAATCTGCCCCCGCGAAAGTCCATCAAGTATCCGCTTGCTCTCAATCTTTAATTCAGCCAAATCTTTCAATCTCTTCAACCCACTCATCTGTTGAAACATTCGATGAATTTTTGTGAATTCGGCCTCATGTTCGGATAGAAAATTCCAATAGAGATTGGTAAATGGACAGGCAGTTTCGCCAGTTCGTAACTTTGGATCGTATGCGCAACCTTTGCAATAGTTGCCCATCTTTGAAATGTAGGAACCGCCTGATACATAAGGCTTAGTCATCATCTGGCCACCATCAGAATGCATTCCCATTCCGATTACATTTGGCACCATCACCCAATCAGCGGCATCAATAAATACTTCGCGCATCCAATCTAGGAACTCCTGTGGCTTAACACCGCTAAGTAAAGCTAAATTACTCAAGACCATCAATCGCGGTATGTGATGAACCCAAGCCCTGGATTCAATATCGGAAATTTGTTGGGAGACACAAGCCATTTTGGTTGCCTTTGAATCTGTAAATAAAGGCAATAATGGTCGATCAAATTGGAAATGATTGTTTTCACGATATTCCTGGCCAAAGAACCAATAAACACCATTTATATATTCGCGCCAACCTATTACCTGTCTAATAAAACCTTCACAGGAGGCAAGCGGGATATCACCTTTTTGATATCGCTTTCGCACCGCTTCAATTACATCTGATGCATGCAACAGGCCAATGTTCAAATATGGGCTAAGTAGCGAATGATGAAGCGACCAATTCTCTTTTAACATCGCATCTTCATATGGACCAAAGCTGGCAAAATGATTTTCTAGGAAGTAATTTAATTGTAATTGCGCACTTCTGCTCGTAGTACCCCAAGTTTGGTGTGGATCATCTCCCCAAAGTTTTAAATTAGAACTCTTTAGCTCTGCCAAGACTTCAAGATCAATTCGGTCCATCTCATGTTCAAGATATGGTGGAAATTCATAGCCTTTTGGCGGAGTTAAACGGTTCTCTTTATCGAAATTCCAGACTCCACCAACTGGCTTTTCACCATCCATCAAGATGTTAAAGCGCTTTCGCTGAATTCGGTAGAAATTCTCCATTAGTAAGTTCTTTTGGCTCTTCGCCCAATCAATGAATTCTGTGCGTGAAGTTAGGAAGAAATCACTAGGTTGATATTCGACGACATCTTTAGTGCTCTCAATTAGCCGATATGAATTTGGTTCGCAGCCAATGATTTTCTCGAGTTTTAGCTCGCTCTTTGCTGCCAAAATTCCATCGCGAGTAGTGGGAGATTTCTTATAAATTACCTTAAAACCAGCAACTTCAAGTTCTGCCGCGAAATGTTTAGCCGCTGAAATCATGAACCATAATCTCTGGATATGCCAAGTACGACTTTGAAGCATGCGCTGACTTTCAACCAAAATAATTACATCATTTGCAGGGTCAGCTTGGGCTAGCGCACCAAAGTTCTTATTTAATTGATCAAAAGCAATATAGATTCCGCGCTTCATAGGCTTTATATCTAGATTGCGCCAGTTTTAGAAAATCTGGTTTCCGTATTTCAAAACTATAGCAATCGCTAAGAAGCTATAGATTGCCGCATAGATGACGCGACCCCATCCCGCATCAAGGAAGTTAACGATTTTTTTATATTTCGCTTCAGATAAATCCCAAGTATTTTCTAAGATATTAATTCGGGTCATTGTGCTAAATACCGTGATTGTCGAAATAGTTACCAGCAAGCACCATGGGCAGAAGGCTTTGATAACAAAGAAGCTCTGCGAAAGTAACCACAGTGCAAAAACTAACCCAAGTCCATAAACCACATGCGCTACTCTTAAAAATAATTTAGGGAAAGTTACGAGCCCTAAACCTGCCACCGCAATCGTGATCACAACGGGTTCAGTCATAAGTCCAATAAATGAATTTGGAAATCCTAAGAGAGTTGATTGCCAAGCTTTAGCTACTTTGCCACAAGAGACAACTGCATTGATATCGCAAGCAAATTTGGAAGCTGGATTTCCTGCTAATTTCCAAGCATCGATAGATAAAACTAAGGACGCTATCAAACTCAAAGCAGAGCTAATAAGCATCGCAATATATGTCTTGCGGTAATTGCGTAAACGCTCTACTGACATGCGGAGAATTCTAGCCTAGCGATTTTAACCGCTAAACTATCGCTATGTCCGCTCAAGAATTCCCGCACAAAGAATTTGATGACCTGCTTGCCGCGAATGCTGAGTATCAAAAGACATTTAAATACTCAGGATTAACAGGTCAAGCAAAACAAGGCTTAGCGATTGTTACCTGTATGGACTCTCGAATCAATCCGTTATCAGTTGTTGGAATGCGATCTGGAGATGCAAAGATTTTACGCAATGCTGGCGCACGTGTAACCGAAGACGTTTTACGTACCTTGGTTTTAGCTTCATATCTCTTAAATGTAGACCGAGTTTTGGTAATGCCACATACTGATTGCAGAATGGCAAAATCAGATGAACCTGAAATTCACGCAACACTTCAAGAACAATTTGGCGTAGACACTCGTTCTTTAGAATTTAGAACTGTTTCAGATCAAGTCGGTGCGCTAAAAATAGATGTGCAGAGAATTCGTTCATATCCTTTAATTCGCAAAGGAGTGACGGTTGCCGGCGCTATATATGATGTTTCAAATGGGTCAATTACCCCAATTGATTGTTAATTAGATCCAATAAATAACAAATGTATTTGAAAATCGTGCTCCTTAAAGCGAAAGCTTTGGGAGCGCTTTCGCGTGTACTGAAACAAGGAAACGGTGTTGTAATCGCCGGACGTTTAATTTTGAAATTAGCGCCAAATTCAGTCTCTAAACTATCTGCAAATAAACGCATCGTTCTGATTTCCGGAACTAATGGCAAGACCACAACTTCTAAGCTGATCGCCGAAGCCCTGCGTACGAAATTTACAATTGCACATAACCAAACTGGCGCCAATTTATTTGCAGGAGTGGCACAAGCGTTAGGTGCTAATCCAACTGCAGAAGTCGCAGTTTTAGAGGTAGATGAGTTAGTTCTTCCTTGGGCGATTGAAAAAACTAATCCCGAACTTGTGGTGCTACTTAACTTAGGACGAGATCAACTTGATCGACTTTCTGAGGTACGAATTGTTTCCAATAAATGGCGCGCTGCGTTAGTTGGCCAAAGAGTTCTGGCATCAACTGACGATCCATTTGTGGTTTATGCAGCGCGCGCCGCTGAAAAGCAGATCTGGTTTAGCGCAGAAGATAAAGGCCATATCGATGCGGCCACCTGTCCTGAATGCGGAAAGCTACTAAATTGGCAGGACGATGGCGCAAACTTCTGGTGTGAATGCGGATTTAGTAAACCAAATGCAAATTGGATTTTGCATGGAGATACTCTTAATCAGCAATTTAAAGTAAATAGCGCCATTCCAGGGCGCGCAGCGCTACAAAATGCCGCCAGAGCTTTTATTGTGGCTAGCGAATTCGGTGTTGATCTAGAAGCAGCAAATCGCGCAATCACTTCGGTGCAGGCAGTTGATGGACGATTTGCAAATAAACAGATTGGTAAAACGAATTTCAGGTTACTGCTATCTAAAAATCCAGCATCGTGGCGCGAAACATTGGCAACTAGCAGTAGCGGTCCAAAGGAAGTTTTATTAGTTGTAAATGCAAATACTCAAGATGGTAAAGATACTTCCTGGCTTTGGGATGTTGATTTCAAACCATTAAGCGGTCGTACAGTTTTGGTCTCAGGCGATCGCAGAATTGATGTATCTGCGCGCTTAACAGTCGATGGCATCGCGCACCAAATAGTCGAAAGTGAATTAGCCGCTGCACAAATATTTGGAAAAGTAGATGCAGATTTAATCGCTTCCTATACCGCGTTTCATAGGTTGGCGCATAAATGATAAAAATAATTAATTTATTGCCAGAGCTACTTGGTACATACGGTGATCAAGGAAATGCCGCGACTTTAGCTTGGCGCTTAAATCAAAGAGGAATTTCAAATCAAGTAATTCATGCTTCGGCCCACGCAGAGATTCCAGCAGATGGAGATTTATATCTTTTAGGTGGCGGTGAAGATGATGCTCAAATTGCCGCAGTTGAATTACTTCGTAAAAATAATGTTCTACAAAGCGCACTTTCAAATGGTGCGCAAATATTTGCAGTCTGTGCCGGGTTTCAATTACTTGGCCAGAGCTTTCCGGCCTCAGGCGGGCGAATTATTGAAGGTTTGGGCTTACTGCCAGTAGTGACTGAATCAGCTAATCCAAGAAGCGTAGGGGAGCTTTTGCTGGATTCGACCCTTGGTATTGGAGCATTAACTGGCTTTGAAAATCACGCAGGTCAAAGCAAATTTGTAGAGAAGTTACAGCCGCTTGGAATTGTTAAGAAAGGAATTGGAAATCATTTATCTGAAAGATGTGATGGCGCAATAACTGATCAAATTATTGCGACCTATATGCATGGCCCTGCGTTAGTGCGAAATCCAAAGTTGGCTGATTTATTCTTAAGTAGAAAGTTGGGCGCATTGCCTGCGATGTCGGAAGAGATTGATTCAGTTTTTACTGAATTACATGCTTCTTGCGTCGCACGGGCATCAAAGTAGTCGGGTATTCGTGATTAAAAAGAAAATCACGGATTATTTTATTTAATAGCTCAGGCTGCTCTTTATCAATTAGATGCGAAGCGCCTGGGATAATCGCAAGTCGTGAATTCTTTATAGACTGATAAATTTCATTAGTATGTTGCAAAGAGGCCATGTCGTCATCGCCAGCAATAACTAGCGCAGGACATTTGATTTTCTTTAATTCCTTTAAAGTCATAGTTGGCTCGCTCGCCCAAATCTTGACCATCTTCTTAATTTTAGGAACCAAAGTCTCTGGTGGATCAGGTGAGAAGTGGGCATATTTTTCGCGCTCTTTCTCATCTGGCGTCCATGCTTTTATAGGCGGCAATCCTGCTTTGTAATGGTAATTAGCGCCGACTACGGTTATGGTGTTTACCAAATCTGGCCTTCGAATTGCTACGAGCAAAGCGATAATGCCACCATCAGAAAATCCAATTAAATGCGCCGGCCGCTTGATTACATCCTCCAAATAAGCAACTGCCTCTTTAAATTGGAAATCAAAGTGAAAACTCCCGGGTTGATCAGGAGATCTGCCATGACCTGCACGGTCATAACTAAAGAGATCAAAGCCCCGCGCTGCAGGCGTTAAACGCCCATCGAAACCTTCTGATTGTGACATCCCGCCATGCAACAAGAGCACTGGTTCGTTGGCGCGCTCTGAGCTAAAAGTGCCAAAGCGCGGCCTCATTCGAGAAGACCAAATCTGCTCGCCGCGCAAAGATATGTATTGGCGCTTAAATTTCATATGCGCATTCTATTTAATTCTATTTAATTCCAGTTAATTCCAGTTAAAGCTATTGAAGCATTTTAGAAAATCGGTGGCAGAATTCTCGGGTGCATAAATTTAACGCCGAAGTCGAAGAGGTCGCAGATGAGATTCTGGCCTATGCGTTAGATCGACTTCGTTTAGAACCTCCGCTTGATGGCCCGCTAACTGCTGCTGAGTTATATGAAAAAGTCGGTAACACCATTACTGCAAAAGGCCTTGGCGGTTTGCCTACCCTTGAAATTTTTAAAGAGGTTTTAGCAAAAGCATGTATCTCTACTGATCACGAACGTTATTTAGCATTTATCCCAACTGCGCCATCGGAGTATTCATCACTATTTGATTTGGTGGTATCAGCGGCATCTATTTATGGCGGTTCATGGCAAGAAGGCGCCGGCGCAGTATTTGCAGAGAACCAAGCACTTCGTTGGTTGGCAGATTTAGCAGGATTCCCAGCAGGAGCTGGCGGCGTTTTTGTATCAGGCGGCACCATTGGAAATCTATCTGCACTATGTGTAGCTCGCGAAGATGCCAGACGTAATCATCCAGAACATAAAGGCAAGTGGGCAGTAGTTTGCGGAGATCAAGCGCACTCATCAATTGCAGGCGCCGCCAAGATTATGGATGTCGAAATTGTAAAAGCAAAACGAAGTGCTGATGGAAAAATTTATGGAGATGCAGTTGCCAAGGCAATCGATGAATACGAAGCAAATGGTGGGCGCGTTTTCTGTATCGTGGCAACCGCGGGTACTACCAATTTAGGAATCATTGATCATTTAGATTCCATCGATGATGTCGCAGTTGAGCGAGATATCTGGTTTCACGTTGATGGCGCATATGGTTTGGCAGCGCTCTGCGCACCATCTGTTCGCGCTAAATTCGATGGCATCGAATATGCAGATTCCTTCATCGTGGACCCACATAAATGGCTATTCGCGCCATTTGATGCCTGCGCATTAATTTATAAAGACCCAAAGATTGCTAAAGAGGCGCTTGCACAACATGCAAGTTATCTAGATACCCTTCATGAAAATGATGATTGGAATCCATCCGATTATGCAATTCATTTAACTCGCAGAACCCGCGGATTGCCATTCTGGTTTAGTTTGGCTGCAAACGGAACCGATGCTTATAAAGATGCAATGGAGTACACCATGCTGATTGCTAAGAAGGCTGTTGAGTTAATTAAAGCTCATCCAAATTTAGATTTACTTATGGAACCAGAACTCTCTATCGTCGCATTCACTCGCAAAGGTTGGAATAAAGAGGATTACCAAAGATGGTCCGATAAATTGCTGGAAGATCAGATTGGTTTTGTCACCCCGTCGTCACATGAAGGGCAGCCAATTTTGCGATTTGCGATAGTAAATCCTTGGACCAATGTCGATGATATAGAGAAGATTTTAGAGACGCTGTAGTAGAGTTCCATCCATGTCAGCACTTGAAAATGCCGCAGAGAGCTTTGGCGCATCTACCACGCTTTCAGATCTCGAAACCCGAATTTTGGATTTCGAACGTTCATGGTGGCGCTATGCCGGTGCCAAAGAGAGCGCAATCAAAGAGCTCTTTGATTTAACACCTGCACGTTACTATCAATTATTAAATGATTTGATT
The DNA here is from genome assembly GCA_018883345.1 of Candidatus Nanopelagicaceae bacterium. GTDB lineage: Bacteria > Actinomycetota > Actinomycetes > Nanopelagicales > Nanopelagicaceae > ZLKRG08. The sequence goes on along the minus strand of VEQG01000010.1, from coordinate 19,344 downwards.
GACCGTGATGATGCGCTGGCAGCCGCACCGATTTTGGTAAAGCGACTACGCCGTCTTCGCGAAGCTCGCACCACCGCACGTTTCTAATTTGTTTTAAATTAAAGACTATCTGCAAACTCAAAGCCAGCTAAAAAGGCCTCGGCCTCTAAATGGCGTGGATAGCGATGTAGGAATTGGTAGAACTCGGGACCATGATCTGCATGCTGCAAATGAATCGCCTCGTGATAGAGGACAAACTCCAGAACATATTTAGGCGCTCGCTGTAATTTGCTGGCCAAGCGGATGGATCGATCGACCGAGGTGCAAGAGCCCCACCTTTCATTCATCTGGCGCCAGTTGACGCTAGCTGGCCGGATTGCGATTTCTGGGGCGAAGCTTGAAAGAAGTGCATCTGCCATCTCCATGAGCTCTGATTCGGGCGCTGCGACCTCTTTAGCGCGGATCTTGGCGATCATCTCCGGAACAATCTCTCGCTCTTCTGCCTTTGAAAGTCGAGCTGGGATAGAAATTACGATTTTGCCGCCTTGTCTAAAGGCAGAGATGCTCCTTTTGCGCCGCTTTGAGCGAATCACGATGATTTCACCCTCATCAATACCTGGCAAGGTCTGTTCGATATCGCCAGCAATCACCTTTCCGATATCAAATTCAGCAGCACCTTCAACCATAACTTTATTCTTTCATCTTAAATACTGAAATTGGCTGCAAGTAAGCGGCGAAAGCGCGAGATTTTTATTTTGATATATCTGCAATATGAGCACTGTCAAGTTTGCGTCAGGTGGGAAGAAAGTCTAAGTTTTGCCACAGCAAGATCCTCGGATAACTTGTTCAATAGCTGCAAGGGGAAGGCAGTTATCGAACATGGGCCCGAGGATTTTGCCCTTTATGGGCAATCGCAAATCCTCTTAAATCAAAATAAATCAAATTAGATCAACCCACTGAGATCATCTGGAATCTCAGTAGAGCTTAAGAAGCCGATCGGATCTAAAAGTTCTTTATCGGTCGGCAAAATGCCTGCCCAAATTCGATCGCGATTTTCTAGATCTCTTTTAGTTCGAATTTCGTGCCAGAAAAATGTAGCTTCGCGAATTCGTTTCGGTGAAACTTCTAAATTAAAGAGCGCTTTAAATAATTGTTGAATTGGAGAATTAGAAACGCGCTCGCGGCGAAGCAATTCTGAGAGCGCTGCAAGTGATGGCAGACGATTCTCTGCCGCCAATGTGATGACTTCTTCAACCCAACCATCAATAAGTGCAAGGGCAGTTTCTAATTTTTCTAAAGCGGCAGCTTGCTGTGGCGATTCTTCAGGAGTGAAAAGACCATTGTTCAACGCAATTGTGAAACTTTCAGGGTTCTGCGGATTAAAATCTTGGCCAGCATCTTCCATGTTGCGCATGGTTTCTTCGGCTTGTCTTTGTATCGCATCTAAATCAATATGAATGCCTTTTCCATATTCAGCAATCGCAGCTTTTAGATATGCAACTAACCACGGATTACTCTCAAATAAACGAACCATCGCCACTTCGCGAAGTGCGAAGAAGATAGCGATCTCAGTTTCTGGAATTTCTAAATCTGCACCGAATTTACGTAAAACTTGCGGCAAAAGTGAAGGTTTTGCACCTGCATGATTAGCGGTGTTAGCTCTGCTAGCAGTAATAGGAAGCGCCGCATCATGTGCACCTTTAGAGGCGCTAGCTAGCGCACCAATTGTTTGGCCCATCTGGGTTGCCAGCATGCTGCCGATGAAGCCACGCAAAACTTGGCTCATCGGACCTAATTGCGCTTTAGCAAGTTCCGCAGTTTCGGAAGATTCGCCTTGCATCGCGGCAGTTGCCTCTTCAACTAATTTTGATACCGCATCTGTTAAACCAATTGCTAGTGGTTCGAAAGTTGAATGCCATCCTTCGATAGTTGTATTTAACCAATCCAATGGACTGATTGCGGCATGATCAGGAGTAACCATCGGAAAGAGCGTTGCTTGATCAAGCCAAGTATTTGCAATTGAGAAAGCTTCTTCGCACTTTGCTTGATCATTTGCGCCAATTGGTTGGCTGCCATTTGCTTGAATAAAAGATTTTGCAACTTCGCGAATTACCTCTTTTGGAAGCGCGCCTTGTCCGCCACCGCCAAATAAAGTCGCGGGATTCATAAATCCAAATTGCGGTGCAATCTTCTGAAATTCAGATTGCATCTGGCGCATCATTTCGTTTAAATCGAAGTTCTCAGGATTCTCTCCATTTCCCGAGCTATTTCCCGAGTTATTTCCGGAGTTGTTTCCCGAGTTCGAGTTATCTTCAGGTGGGCCAAAGCCAAACGGCGACATCTGACCCTCCTTTCAATCCTTGCCAGAGGCAAGGCTGCGACCTGTATCCGCTTTCACACTTATGTATCAAGGGTAACGGCCCTAGCCGTTTCTCTATTCCCTCACCTGCCCCCATAAACTACGGGCTATGTCAGCAGCTGCCGCAGCGCTTATCTGGTGGATCGTCCCCGCCGTGGGACTAATTGGCGCGCTTGGCTATGCCGTCTGGGTTTCTAAGTTCAAGAAGAAATATGAGAACGATACTTTGCGTTCTACTAGTGCATTCACGAAATTCCAGAACACCTTTCGCAAGCAGGATTAAGCAGGATTAAGCAGGATTAAGCAGGACTTAGCAGCACCAAGCAGTACCCCCGCTATACACGAGAAGTAACGAGAGAAGAAAAAGGACAGATATGTCGTTTAACAACTTCGGAAACCAATTCGGAAGTAACTTTGGCAATCAACTAAATCGCGACGTCCAGAAGATTCGTCGCAGCCCGCTAGCAATCACCCTGGTTGCCCTATTCATAGCCGGCGGTATCTTGGTTTCAATCAGCACCTTCTATGCCGATCTACTTTGGTTTAGATCAGTTGGTTATCAATCAGTTTGGCAGACCACCTTATTTACCAAAGCCTCACTATTTATAGTGGTTGGTCTAATCACGGCGCTGGTGGTTTTACTTAACGTAATGATTGCTTATCGCAATCGCCCAATCTATGCACCGATGGCGGTCGAGGCCGATAATTTAGAACGTTATCGCACACAGATTGAACCTCGTAAAAAGTTGTTCGCGCTCGGAATCTTTGCTTTTATCTTTTATGTAGGCGGAAGTTCGGCAACACCACTTTGGTCAACTTGGCTGCAGTTTAGAAATGCCACCGAATTCGGAGTTAAAGATCCGCAATATGGTTTAGATATCTCATTCTTTGCATTTAAGTTACCGATGTATCAATCAATAATTGGTTGGGCAACATCGACATTAATATTTGGCTTAATCGCTGCAGTAATCGTGCATTACCTTTATTCAGCAATTCGCTTGCCACAACCTGGCCAGAAGTTATCAACCACCGGCGCGGCGCAAGTTCAGCTATCAGTACTGCTTGGATTAATTGTTTTAACAAAAGCTGGTTCATATTGGTTGGATCGCTACGCACTTACCCTTAAAGATGGCCGTTTAATTACCGGTCTGACCTATACGGATGTAAATGCAGTGCTGCCAGCTAAAGCGATTCTGGCTGCAATCGCAGTAATCTGCTCGATTTTATTCTTTGCAAATATCGTCCGCAGATCATGGTCGCTGCCAGTAGCAGGCGTTGGTCTACTTTTAGTATCTTCATTGGTAATCCAAACTGCATATCCTGCAATCATTCAGCAGTTCCAAGTAAAGCCTTCTGAATCAAATAAAGAAGCGCCATATATTCAAAGAAATATCGAAGCGACTCGTGCAGCTTATGACATCGCGGATGTTGAAATTAAAGATTACAACGCGACTTTAAATGCAAGTGCGGGTCAGCTAACCAATGATGCAAATACCATTTCAAATATTCGTTTGATGGATCCAAATGTGCTTTCAGCGACTTTCCGTCAGCTGCAGCAGATCAAGCCTTATTACACATTTGCCGAGACTTTAGATATCGATCGTTACCAGATCAATAACACTCAGCGAGATGCGGTAGTTGCAGTTCGCGAATTAAATATCGATGGTAACCCAGCACGTAACTGGATTAACGATCACTTGGTTTACACCCACGGATTTGGTTTTGTGGCGGCATATGGAAATACCGTTGATGCTGATGGAAAGCCAAACTTCATTGTTGGCGATCTGCCGCCGACTTCAGGTTTAGGTAAATTCGAACCACGTATTTATTTCGGTGAGAATGTTCCTGATTACTCAATCATCGGTGGAAATTCAAAGACCGATGTCGAATTCGATTATCCAGATGATGCCTCACCAAACGGCCAGAAGAACACCACATATAAAGGTGAAGGTGGCGTTCCGGTAGGCAACCTATTTAATCGTTTGGTATTTACAATCAAGTATCAAGAGCAGCGCATCTTGCTCTCTAATTTGATTAACTCAGAATCAAAGATTCTCTTTAATCGCAATCCACGTGATCGCGTCTCAAAGGTTGCACCATGGTTAACACTTGATGGAGATCCATATCCAGCTGTCGTAGATGGCAAGATCAAGTGGATTATTGATGGATACACCACCACAGCTGGCTATCCATACGCTCAGAAAACCACGCTTTCGGGCTCAACCAGCGATGCGCTAACCGCGAATTCAAATTCAATTACTGCGCAGAGCAATCAGACCATCAACTACATTCGTAACTCAGTTAAGGCAACTGTAGATGCATACGATGGCACGGTTTCGCTTTACGAATGGGATGTAGCAGATCCAGTTCTAAAGACTTGGGCAAAGGCATATCCAGGCGTGATCAAGCCAAAGAGCGAAATCTCGGAGAAGCTAATGGCGCACCTGCGTTATCCAGAAGATCTCTTTAAGGTTCAGCGCGATATCTTGTCTTCATATCACGTACAGAATGCATTGGCTTTCTACGGCGGACAGGATTTCTGGCGCGTGCCTCGTGATCCATCAACCTTTGGTGGCAACATCGCAAACCAACCTCCTTACTACACAACGTTGCAGATGCCAGGTGAGAAGTCACTTAGCTTTATGTTGGCAACGCCATTTGTGCCAAGAGGTGGACGTGAAAACTTATCTGCATTCGCTGCAGTAAATGCCTCTCCAGGTGATGAGTACGGAAAGATCACGGTGCTGCAATTGCCACGTAGTACCAACATTCCTGGACCTACCCAGGTTGCATCTAACTTCGAAGCAAAACCAGAAGTTGCAACCACGCTTTCATTGCTTCGCCAAGGCGGATCTGATGTGGTGTTAGGTAACTTGTTAACACTTCCAGTTGGTGGCGGATTACTTTATGTACAACCAGTTTATGTTCGCGCAACTGCAAACGCTGCGGCATATCCATTGCTACAGAAAGTATTGGTTTCATTCGGAGATCAAATCGGCTTTGATGACAATTTGAAGGGCGCACTTGATCAAGTATTCGGTGGAAATTCCGGAACTAGTGCAAGTGGTGGCGCTTCAGGTGGCACAACTGCAACTACCTCTTCATTGTCTGCAGCGTTAAATAGTGCAAGACAAGCACTTGCTGATGCACAACGAGCGCTAACAAAGGGCGATTTTGCTGCTTATGGAAAAGCACAAGATCGTTTGAAGTCAGCGATTAATGCTGCAATCTCTGCACAAAATCGAAAGTAAAACTTCTCGATTTTGAGTTTAGGTGCTGCTCTACTAAAGTTGGGTTTACCGACGCGGGGTGGAGCAGCTCGGTAGCTCGCTGGGCTCATAACCCAGAGGTCGTAGGTTCAAATCCTGCCCCCGCTACCAATTAAGTAGAGAAATAATGTAAGTAATTACTTTTCTATGCATTAAAAACTGTTAGTACCGCTGCAATTAAGTGGCAGATAAATGCAGCAGCGGTTGCAGCATGGAAGAGTTCATGAAAGCCAAACCAATTTACATTGAAGTTTGGTTTCTTGATTGCATAAATAACTCCGCCAGCTGTGTAGAAAAGTCCGCCTAAAACTATAAGCGAAAAGACCAACACTCCGCCGTTGCGATAAAAAGTTGGGATAAAAGCTAGCGCTGCCCAGCCAAGCAAAATATAGGCAGCTACATATAACCAACGAGGCGCCTTTAGCCAAACAATTCTCAAGAAAGCAGTAGTTAGCGCGCCAGCCCAAACAGCGATCAAAAGAATTTTCCGCTGCGAATCATTTAATAGAAAGACTGCAAATGGTGTGTAAGTTCCGGCTATCAAAATAGGAATATTGGCATGATCAATTCTGCGCCAAAGGCCGCGATATTTATCTGACCAATTAACGCGATGGTAAATCGCGCTACAGGTAAAGAGCGTCACCGCAGTAAGTGTGAAGATTCCTAAAGTAATTCTTCCGCGAAGTTCAGAGGCCGCAGAAATCATTACCAATCCGGCAACTAAAGAGATAGGCGACATCACTAAATGGATTACGCCACGTAGCTTAGGTTTAGCTTGGTTCGAAATAGCCATGTCTAGTTTTCTATTTAATTCTTAGCGAATTGGTAACTACAAAGAGGCTAGAAAGAGCCATAGCCGCAGCGCCATACATAGGGTGTAATAATCCAAGCGCCGCAATTGGAATTCCAATTACGTTATAAATCAAAGCCCAAGTTAAATTTCCTTTGATCGTGCTAAGCGTCTTTGATGCAAGATCAAGTGCATCGGTAACAGTTTTAAATGCCGGATTAGTCAATGTGATATCGGCGGTCGCAATTGCGGTATCGGTACCAGTGCCCATCGCCATTGATAAGTCAGCCGCGGCCAGCGCTGCGGCATCATTAACGCCATCGCCAATCATCAGAACCTGCTTACCCTCTGATTGCAATTTTTTGATGTGATCAATCTTGGCATCAGGCGAAGCCTCTGCTACTACATGGTTTTCATGAATTCCAACCGAATGCGCAGTATTTAGCGCTACTTCCACATGATCTCCAGTTAATAGCCAAACCGTTAAACCACGTGAGGCCATTACTGAAATCGCGGCCTGCGCATCTGGTTTGATGGAATCGCCAACTGCAAATACGGCGAGTGCAACGCCTTCCCAAGCTAAAACTGATACTGATAAACCTGCTGCTTCAAAATCTGCAATTGATTTAGCGATCTTTGGATGAAATGCCATTGATGAATGCGCAACTGCGGCGGGAGAGCCAATTAAAACAATGGCGTTAGTGCCACCTAAATTAACTCGGCCAGCGGCGCCGGCACCTGGGGTAATTTGAAAATCAGTAACCGTTAGTGGCTTTTCAATTTTCGCAAATCTAACAATGGCTTCTGCAATTGGGTGGCTATTTTGAGATTCAATTGAGGCCGCAGATTCGATAATCATCTTTTCAGTTGCAATTGTTGCCCATGAATTTCCAAGCACAGATGCCACCTCTGGAACTATGGTGGTATGAATTACCTTCATCTGACCAGAAGTTAAAGTGCCAGTTTTATCTAGAACAATGTCCGTTACTTTCCTGGTAGTTTCTAGCGCTGATGGCTTTCTAATTACGATACCGCGCTGAGCTCCGCGACCAGATGCCACTAAAAGTGCTACTGGCGTAGCCAAACCAAGTGCGCAAGGACATGCAATTACTAGAACTGCCACTGCAATTTCGATAGATCTCGCAATTGATTCGCCATTGGTAAATCGCCAGAAAACGAAAGTGGCAATTGCCAAGGTAGTTACGACGGGTACAAAGATTGCAGAGATGCGATCTGCCATTCTCTGAATCGGTGCCTTTTCGCCTTGCGCGCTAATAACCATCGCAGTAATACGAGCGAATTCAGTCTCTTTGCCAACGCGAGTGGCTCTGACTTCAATTCGACCATTTTGATTAACAGTTGCGCCAATTACTCGATCGCCTGGTGCCACTTCAACCGGCACAGATTCACCAGTAATTAGTGAATTATCGATACTTGAAGCGCCAGATACCACAATGCCATCAGTTGCAATTCGTTGTCCTGGATTAACTACAAAGATATCGCCAATTTCTAATTGTTCAACTGGAATTAGTAGCGGTAGGCCGCCTCTTTTTACGGTGACTTCTTTAGTAGAAATCTTAAGAAGTTCTTGTAGTGCACTACTTGCGCTGCGTTTTGCGCGTGATTCTAAATATCTACCCAGAACTACCAAAGCCACAATGGATGCTGCGACTTCGGTATAGACAGTATCTAAATCGTAAAGCGTTGCATAAATCGACCAACCAAAAGCAGTAAGCGATCCAAGCGAAATTAGATTATCCATCGTTGGATGGAAGAAGTTTCTAAGTGCAGCGCGGTGAATTGGTAGCGCAACAATCAAAACTACCGGTGCACTTAATATAAGTAGCGCGCCATTTACCAATTGATGAAAACTATTTGTCGGTAGTTCCAAATTAAGCACTTTAAATGCTTCGACAATCCAATTTCCGAAATTCATCTGAAGATCCATACTCATTGAAAAGAGCATTACTGGAATAGTGAAAATAAGCGCGAAAATTAATGCAATCGCAGATTTTTTGCTGTGTAATGCGATGGTTTCATTATCGCCAATTTCCTTAGCTGAATAACCAGCGCCGACAATTTTCTTAATGATCTCTTTAGAAGTTACCTCTGCTGGCGCTAAAACATGGGCTGTTTCTGCGGCAAAGTTAACGGTGGCAGATACGCCAGGCATCGAATTTAATGAACGCTCTACCGAATTAACGCAGGCGTTACAGGTCATCCCTGTTACTTGGAAAGTACGCGGTTCTAGCGCTAGTTTGCGATCTGTCTCAGCCATTTAAGCGCTTTAACACCGCATCTTTTAGTAGTCCGTTAGTTGCCATTCCTGATTTTCCAAATGGCCCATCAACGCCTGCTAAGTCAGAGAAAGTACCGCCGGCTTCGCGCAAAATGATATCTAGCGGCGCCATATCCCAGAGCGCAAGTGATGGTTCGATGGCAATATCCATAACGCCCTCTGCAACCAACATATGTGACCAGAAGTCACCAACCGCGCGAGTACGCCAAGCTTCATTAAAGATTCCTTGAAAGCCAGCTAAACGTTCACCAAAGCCAACAAAATCTGAGTAACCAAGGTGGGCATCTTTAATTTCACTCACCTTTGACACTGAGATTTTTCGCGGCGCACCTTTATGTGGATTGGTATCAGAATCAAAAGTTGTAAAAGCGCCACCGCCTTTAGTTGCAAACCAAGTACGAGCAAGTGCTGGTGATGAAACTAAACCAACTACGACTTCAGGTTTTTCATTTCCAGATTCACCCGATACTTCAACAAGCGCAATTAAGGTCGACCAAACCGGAAGCCCTCGCAAGAAAGATTTGGTGCCATCGATTGGATCGATTACCCAGTAACGCTTCTTGCCAGAAATATCTGCGCCAAATTCTTCGCCAAGAATTCCATCTTCAGGTCGCTCTGCTTCTAAAATTTCGCGGATACATTTCTCAGTTGCTTTATCAGCATCAGTAACGGGGGTTGCATCAGGTTTGGTTTCGATTACTAAATCTAAAGATAGAAACCGCGCCATTGAAACAGAATCGGCAGCTCTGCCAATTTTTCGAATTAGCTCTAGATCTGATTGATATTTCGCGCTAGCCAAACTGGTCATTTCTTTATTCTAACCCTGCAGCGAGCAAGTTACGAAGACTGCTTACGCGGGCAGCGCGCTCTGGAATCTCAACGCCATTTGGCGCCATCCACTCATTTAATTTGCAATCAGCTTCATTGTGAGAGCAATTCGTCATACAGGAGTTGGTGATTTCAAGTAAATCATCAAATGCTGCGATGATGCGAGCGGGATCTAAATGAGATAGACCGAATGCCCGAACTCCTGGGGTATCAATAACCCAGCTATTGGCGCTTACTTTCTGATTTGGAAAATCCTTTAATTTCACGGCATATGCTGAAGATGATGTGTGGCGACCTCTGCCAGTGACATCATTTACATGGCCGATTTCGCGATCTGCTTCGGTTAACTGATTCAGAAGCGTTGACTTACCCACACCAGAATGGCCGACCAAAACTGAAACATTTCCATTTAGCACCGAATGCAATTCAGTAAGATCGCCATCCTTTTTAGTGGTTAGGCACTTAACGCCAATTGACTTGTATTCCGCAACAAAATCTGGCGCAGGGGCAAGATCCGTTTTGGTAATTACCAATATCGGATCTATTCCTTCAGTAAAGGCACTGACTAAAAATCGATCAATAAGTCCGCGTCGTGGTTCGGGATTTGTTGCTGCGGCTACGATTACTAATTGATCAATATTCGCCGCAATGTTTCTTTCAAATTGCGCCGCATCATCCACGGTGCGCACCAAAACTGAAGTTCGTTCTTCGATGCCAACAATTCTGGCAAGTGATCCTTCTGCGCCAGTGGTATCGCCAACTAATCGCACATGATCTCCAACGACAACAGATTTAGGACCAAGTTCGCGTGCTTTCATGGCGGTGACAACGGTGCCATCTTCTAAAACGCAAGTAGTACGACCGCGATCTACAGTGATAACAAAAGCGGTGATTGCATCATCATGCGAAGGACGATCTTTGGTGCGCGGTTTGGTCCTTCTACTTGGACGGATGCGAACATCTGATTCGTCATAATCGCGTCTACTCATGAAAGCAATGAGCTCCAAAGTCCTGGAAAATCAGGAATAGTCTTGCGTGTAGTTGCGATGTTCTCTACTTCGATACCTTCAACCACTAGGCCAATAGTTGCACCTGAGGTAGCTAAACGATGATCTTCATAAGTATGGAAAACACCTGCATGTAAAGGCTTAGGGTTGATTCGAAGCGCAGTTGGCTCTTCAATCACATCGCCACCTAGAGCATTAATTTCAGCACGAAGCGCAGCTAAACGATCAGTTTCATGTAGGCGTAAATGGCCAATTCCTTGCAAATAAGAAGGTGAATCCGCCAGCGCGCAAAGTGCAGCGATTGCTGGAGTTAATTCACCAACATCATGCAGATCAACATCTATTCCATGGATTGCACCGCCAGTTATTTTTAGACCGCCGGTTTCTCCGGAAACAAATTCAACTTGCGCGCCCATCTTGGTAAAAATCTCTCGTAACTGATCACCAGGTTGGGTAGTTTGCTTTGGCCAATCTGCAATCGTTACTGATCCTCCGCAAACCATTGCAATTGACATAAATGGTGCCGCATTAGATAAATCTGGTTCGATAACCAAATCTTGCGCGATCAATTTACCTGGTTCAACGCGCCAAGTATTTTTATCTTTATCAACGGTAACTTTTGCTCCAAAATCGCGGAGCATCTGAACTGTCATTTCAATATGAGGCATCGAAGGTAGTGCGCCGCCGATATGTTTTGCAGTAATGCCTAATTCGGTACTCGGTGCAATTAATAGCAGCGCAGATAAAAATTGTGAAGAGGCGCTGGCATCAATTTCAATTTCGCCGCCACGAATTTTTCCACCGGAAAGATTTTGCATGGTTAGTGGCAACGCATAACGACCACCATGATTAATTGAAATGCCAAGTTCTTCTAGCGCCTTAATTACCGGCCCAAGTGGGCGCTCGTGCGAACGAGGGTCACCATCAAATGAAATTTCGCCATCTGCAAGTGCAGCAAGTGGCGGCAAAAAGCGCATCACAGTTCCGGCATTTCCAACATCGATTTTTGCAGGGCCCTTTAACGACCCACCGGTTACTTCAAATAGTAAATCGCCATTTTCTTGCTTTTCATTTATTGATAAACCAAGCGCTTTAAGCCCACCAACCATCAATTCTGAATCTCTTGAAACTAAAGGTCTACGCAGCTTTGAAGTACCTTCTGCTTGCGCTGCCAAAATTAGCGCGCGATTAGTTACAGATTTTGAACCGGGAATTACAACCCGAACCTCGACTGGTTTCTTGCCGCGAAAAGGGGCAAGCCAATTAGCGGCGCTGCCTTTATCGCTTGAAGTCATATAGATAATTCTATCCGAGGGTACGAAACTATAAATCCCATTAAAGTTAGCTATATGTGTGGCCGTTATGCGCAAACTCAAGAGATGCGCGATTTAGTCGAGGAATTTGCAGTCACTGGCAAATTCCCTGAAAACGCGCTGCCATCAAGTTGGAATATTGCACCAACCAATCCAATTTATATCGTGCGAAACGATGAAGAAAATAATCGCGAACTATCGGTAGCTTCGTGGGGAATGATTGGCCCATGGCTAACTGATGAAGCAGAAGCCAAAGCATCACAATCTCGTGCAATCAATGCGCGATCAGAATCAATTCACGAAAAACCAACTTTCCGTGATTCATTTAAATCACGCCGCTGCTTGATTCCCGCTGATGGATATTACGAATGGGCAACCGAATTAGGTCGTTACAAAACTAAACAACCATTTTATATTTCAAGCGATGAAGGAAAATCTCTTCCAATTGCAGGTATTTGGAATACTTGGCGTTCACCATCCGGACAATTAATTCAAAGCGCTTCAATAATTACTCGTGAAGCAGTGGGAGAGTTAGCAACAATTCATCATCGAATGCCAGTAATGATGCCGCGCGAACGTTGGTCGGCTTGGCTTGATGTAAAAAATAATAATCCCCGCGAACTTATTAATTTAATGTCCAATGAAAAACCAGATGCGCATCTGCTTCCAGTGCCAGTTAGCGATGCGGTAAATAAGGTGGCTAATAACGGGCCGGAATTGGCAATTCCGATATCAATTTCTCAACCCGAAACGCTCTTCTAAATTGATTTCGCGAACGGAAGCTGTCCACGGAAAAGGCCTGACGCACCCAAATCTTTAGGTCGTACAGACCTGACTTTCAGAGCTTTTCCTTAGTCCACTTCCGATGGCGAAATCAATTACGGGAATAGTGAGGTCGTTATACGGGTTAACTACTTCGATGGTCACAGATAAAGGCGCGCCCAATGAGAAGGAGCTCGCACGTTCTCGCCAAAAGACTGCGAAGAGCGTGCTTGAAGCCCTGCCTGTAGTCTTGGGCCAAATGGCATCTAAAGAATTAGTCAAAGAGACTCCGGCAGATCGCAATGCGCGATTTGAACGCGATGCCATGCAGTATGCCGATCAACTTTATGCAGCGGCAATGCGTTACACAAAGAATCCAGAAGATGCCAAAGATTTAGTACAGGATACTTACTTAAAAGCATTCGCTTCTTTTCATCAATTCGAAGAGGGCACCAATTTAAAGGCTTGGCTATACCGAGTTCTACAAACAACATTTATTAATAATTATCGTAAGGCACAACGTCAGCCGCAATTAACTGCAGATGCAGAAGTTGAAGATTGGCAATTACATCAATCTGCATCTCATACTTCGGATCAAGGAAAATCTGCCGAAGTATCAGCGCTAGAGAATTTGCCAGATTCAGATATCAAGCGAGCACTGCAAGAAATTCCAGAAGAATTTCGTATGGCGGTTTATTTGGCAGATGTTGAAGGATTTTCATATAAAGAGATTGCAGAGATTGTTGGCGTGCCAGCCGGCACTGTGATGTCTCGATTACACCGCGGACGTAAGCAACTTCGCGAAAAGCTAACCGGCTATGCCAAAGAGCTTGGATACGTGAAAGGCGGTGCAGAATGACAGAGATGCCTTGTGATCAGGTCAAACATGCACTAGTCCTGCTAGTCGATGGTCCAGAATTTTTCGAAGCTAATCAGATTGATCCAATTTCGGTAGATCGCCATTTAGAACGCTGCATGCCTTGTAAATTGGAAGTCGAAGCCGAAAAGATGGTTCACGAGCTAATGCGCTCACTTCTAAAGCGTTCTTGCAATGAAAAGGCGCCAGAATCACTGATTGATTCAATTCATCAGCAATTGCAGGCAGCGATGTTCCAGCAATCTGCGCCACAAGTAGTTACCGAATTTAGAATGAGCCAAGTCTCAATTGAAATCGATGAATTTGGACAGGTCACACAACGCGAAATTCATATTGAATCAACCCAAGAATTCCACGATCCAGAGAATTTATAAGTTATAAATAGGGCGTGAGCACAGCCCAAATCAATGAAATGCCCGAAGGCATTGTTGGCGCGCTCGGATTCTCTTCCATGGTGGTGCGCCCAGGCGATACTGCGGCTGCGCATGGCATCGGTGATTTAACGGTTGTAAATAATTCAGTTCTGGTTTCATTAATGGAATCGGCAGCCATCGCTGCAATCAATGAATTCTTCGAAACTGGAATTTCGACTATCTCAACTGGAATGTCAATTAATTTTGTAACAAGTGCAGCAATTGGCGCAGAACTTCAAGCAAGCGCACAAGCCGTTGCACAAAATGGTTATGATGTTGACTTTAATATTGAAATTTATGAAGGTGAGCGTTTGGTTGCTCAGGCAACTCAACGACGCCAAATAGTCGATCGCGTTACCTTCTTAGCCCGCACCGCAGCGCAAAGTTTGTTCGAAGCCAAATAAAAAATCTCTCGAAGAAATTGATTCGAGAGATTTTTTATTTAAAAATCGGGCTTATTTTTTAGTTGCCCAGAAAATTTCTGCGATTTCGTCAATCTTTGCGATTAACTTATCTGCAACTGCAACATCTTGTGTGCCCTTGGTGCCAGCAGCGCCAGCAAGTTTGGTTGCTTCATTAAACAATGAATGTAGCTGTGGGTATGCTTCAAAGTGATTTGGCTTGAAGTAATCTGTCCAAAGCACCCATAGGTGTTCCTTAACTTGATGTGAACGTTCTTCCTTGATTGCTACCGAGCGTGACTTGAAATCTGCATCGCTTGAAGCTGCATACTTTTCCATGCATGCCTTTACAGAAAGTGCTTCGATACGAGCCTGTGCTGGGTCATAAACGCCGCAAGGTAGATCGCAATGTGCTTTTACAATCTTCATTTTTCTCTCCTGTATTTTTGAAAACCTACTTAAGCTAAATAGGCTTAGGTGCATTAGGTTACTCGAATAGCTATCAGGGGCAAAAATGCGCATCTTTGGCTTTGAAATCGTCCAGGTCCAGGGCAATTCCATGCTCCCTGCCTTTGCAGCGGGCGAGCGAGTATTAATCAAATACCGCACCTCTGATTTACAGCCTATTCACGTTGGAGAAGTTGTAATGATCGAACGTGAGGGCGAATTGATGTTAAAGCGAATTACAAGATATGAAATTGGCGGCCACACTGGTGTTGGAATGGTTAGCGTTGAAGGCGATAACAAAGCTGAATCGATTGATTCAAGACATTGGGGCGCTGTGCCTAGTCGATTTGTTAAAGCGAAAGTTGTCTATAAGTTTAGGAAATAGTTTTTAGAACTCTATTACCGAGACTATCCGTCCCGACGAAAACGATTTATCTTGTGAAAGCTTCCTGCATCAGAGCTTTCTGCTCATCTTCATGCAGGTGATGATTTCCTGTTGCTGGTGATGCGGTTGCGCGGCGAGAAACACGACGCAAATTACGACCACCAAATCCTGGCCCACCAAATTGTTCTGAAGTGCGTAGCGCAATAAATGACCAAGGACCTTGATTTGCTGGTTCATCCTGTACCCAAAGTAGATTTGCATTTGGATGCTTTGCAGCAATCTCTGCCATCTCTTTTGCAGGAAGTGGATATAACAATTCAACGCGAACAATTGCAGTTGAAGTTTCTTGCAACTTCTCGCGCTCTGCAATTAAATCGTAGTAAACGCGACCCGAGCAGAAAATAACTCGTGAAGCATTAACCACGGTTGGGTCATCAATAACTTTCTGGAAACCACCATTTGTAAAATCTTCAATCTTGGAAGTAGCTGCCTTCAAGCGAAGTAGCGACTTCGGTGAGAAGTAAACCATTGGGCGCTTTGCTGGATTCTTAATATGCCAACGCATCACATGGAAAAATTGTGCTGGCGTAGTTGGTTGAACTACGGTCATGTTCTGCTCTGCGCAAAGCTGTAAATATCGTTCGATACGAGCAGATGAGTGATCTGGTCCCTGGCCTTCATATCCGTGTGGCAGCGCCAAAACTACAGAAGAGCGCTCACCCCATTTTTGCAGCGCAGAAGATACGAATTCATCGATAATTGTCTGAGCGCCGTTAGCGAAATCGCCAAACTGGCCTTCCCAAATAACCAGCGCTTCTGGGCGAATTGTTGAATATCCATATTCAAAGCCCATCGCTGCATATTCAGAGAGCAGCGAATCAACTACGAAGAATTGTGAATCGTAATTGGTTAGTGCACGTAACGGAGTCCACTCATTGCCATTTTCTTTATCAATAACTACTGCATGGCGATGGCTAAATGTTCCACGGCGTGCATCTTGTCCTGCGATACGAACCGGATGGCCCTCTGCAAGAAGTGAACCGTAGGTAAGAATTTCACCCATACCCCAATCAATTGAGCCATCTTTAATCATCTCAACGCGCTTTTGTAATTGCGGAAGCAACTTCTGATGAACCGTAAATCCTTCTGGGATTGCAACTTGTGTGTCAGCAATCTTATGAATTACATCTGCACCAACTGCAGTTGGATTATCTGCTGGCTCTGCAACTTGTGGAATCTGCCAATTTGGAGATTCTGGTTCGACGTTATGAACCGCCGCATAAATTGATTCAAGTTCGGCTTGGAACTCTTTTGAAATCTGATCATTCTCTTCAGAAGTGATGTCGCCACGACCAACGAGCGCCTCTGCATAAAGTGCGCGAGTAGTGCGCTTTGCATCAATTAACTTGTACATCTGTGGTTGGGTGAAACTTGGTTCGTCGCCTTCGTTGTGTCCACGGCGGCGGTAGCAAACAAGATCGATAACCACATCTTTCTTAAATGCCTGGCGATATTCAAATGCCCAACGTGCAACGCGCACACATGTCTCTGGGTCATCACCATTTACATGGAAGACCGGGGCATTAATCATCTTTGCAATATCTGTTGAATAACGTGCAGTACGTGATGCATGTGGCGAAGTTGTAAATCCAACTTGGTTATTTACTACTACGTGAACTGTGCCGCCGGTGCGATAGCCACTTAATTGGCCCATCTGCAACGTTTCCATGTTTACGCCTTGACCTGCGAAAGAGGCATCTCCGTGCAGCAAAATCGGCATTACGCTGTAAGCATTCTTCACATTTAGCTTGTCCTGCTTTGCGCGGACAATGCCTTCAAGAACCGGGTTAACTGCTTCTAAGTGTGAAGGGTTTGCAGCAAGATAAATCTTGGTAGTCGCACCATTTGCCGCGGTAAATACCCCTTCAGTACCTAAGTGGTACTTAACGTCACCAGAACCTTGAACTTGATTCTCTTGGTAGTGGCCTTCGAACTCTTGGAAAATCTGTCCGTGTGGTTTGCCGGCAATGTTTGCCAGCACATTTAAACGTCCACGGTGTGGCATGCCGATACAAACTTCATCAAGTTTGCGATCAGCAGCAGAGCTAATTAGCGCATCAAGTAATGGAATTACTGATTCGCCACCTTCAAGAGAGAAGCGCTTCTGGCCAACGAATTTCGTCTGCAAGAAAGTTTCAAATGCTTCCGCGCTATTTAATTTACGAAGCACATGGATCTGTTCTTCTTTAGGAAGTTTTGGTGCGCCAACTTCAACCATCTGTTGAATCCATTCGCGCTCTGCCGGATTATCGATATACATGTATTCGATACCAACGGTGCGGCAATATGAATTACGGAGAATTCCAAGAATTTCGCGCAACTTCATAAATGGCTTGCCGCCGAAACCTGCAGTAGGGAAGGTGCGATCTAAATCCCAAAGTGATAATCCATGAGATCCGACATCAAGATCTGGATGCGAACGCATTACGAATTCAAGTGGATCAACATCTGCCATTAAATGGCCATGTACGCGATATGCGTTGATTAATTCAAGAACGCGCTCTGATTTAGGAACAATATCTTCATCAACTGCGACATCTTGCGCCCAACGAATTGGAACATAAGGAATACGTAGCGCGCTAAAGATTTGATCATAGAAATCATCTGACAACATCATTTCGTGGATGCGCTTTAGGAAATCTCCTGAAGTTGCGCCTTGAATGATGCGGTGATCGTAAGTAGAGGTAAGTGTTACTACCTTGCTAATTCCAAGCTTGGTTAAGGTCTCTTCGCTCGCGCCTTGGAACTCAGCTGGGTAATCCATCGCGCCAACGCCAAGAATTAAACCTTGTCCCTGCACCAAACGTGGCACAGAGTGAACTGTTCCGATTGTTCCTGGGTTAGTTAGCGAAACGGTGGTTCCGGCGAAATCTTCGACCGTCAGAGCGCCATTACGCGCTTTCTTCACGGTGGCTTCGTATGCAGACCAGAATTGGCCAAAGTCCATCGCTTCGCAACCTTTAATTGACGGAACCAATAGCTGACGTGAGCCATCTTCCTTCGCTAAATCGATTGCGATACCTAAATTGATATGTTCTGGATGACCTACAGCTGGCTTGCCATCTAATTCGGTGAAGAATGCATTCATCTCTGGCATCTGCTTAATCGCATTGATCATTGCAAATGCAATTAAGTGAGTAAATGAAACTTTGCCACCGCGAGTGCGCTTTAAGTGATTGTTAATCACAATGCGGTTATCAATTAATAATTTAGCCGGAACTGCGCGAACACTGGTTGCAGTTGGAACACTTAATGATGCTTCCATTGATTGCACAACGCGGCCTGCAACACCACGTAATGGTTCAACACGTGCAGAACTTGGCGCTGCCACAACTGGTGCCGGTTTTACTTGTGGATCTGCAGGAGTTGGTTCTGGTTTATTACGATTATTTAAAACTGGTTGAACTGCAGGTTGCACAGGTTGCACAGGTGCAACAGGAGCAGTTGGTGTTGCAACTGGTGCAACAGGAGTTATTGGCTTCGGTGCAGCAGCTTTAGGTGTTGGTGGAACTCCACCATTTGGTGCAGTTGGAAGTGCATTACCTACAGGAGCGCTCGCAGCCTGAGGTGTTGTCGCAGAAACATTTCCGGACACCATGTTGTTTTTGCGGAAGTATTCAATCCAAGCTGGATCAACTGATTTAGGATCTTTTTGATACGCCTCGAACATCTCGTCTACGAGCCATTCGTTGGCTCCGAGATCGCCGTTGGTCACGGGTAGATATTACTTAACTAATGCGGTGAGAAGAAACCTGAATCCTAGAAATGACCGCTATTTGAGCACTTTCTTGGAGGCAACGCTCCGCGGGGTCAGAGGGTATTTATAAAGATGTGGTGCGTGTTACTTCTTTTCCGGAATTACCGAAACTGCCATTGCGACAGTCGCTGCTGAGATTAAGAATGTAACTATTCCCAAAATCATCAAACCTTCACTCAACATATAACTTGAAACACCAATAAAAATTAAATTGAGCAAAATAGCTGGAGATCTTTGAGCTCGCTTCTCTTTATAAAATCCCCAAGCCAACAAGAAGAGCACTGCAGCTCCACCTGTTGCATAGATGATTTCTCCAAGCAGCGCATGGCGATCATCGATGTTATCCGCAATGAAATTCTGGATGATTAAGTAGATATCTAGGGATAGCACTACAAGCG
>VEQG01000032.1 GCA_018883345.1 Candidatus Nanopelagicaceae bacterium | reverse complement strand
CGTAAAGCTATACCGGACGTACAAATTACAACAGATATCATCGTTGGATTTCCTGGAGAAAATGATGAAGATCATCAAGCAACAATCGATTTATGTACAGAGGCGCAATTTGCTGCTGCCTATACCTACCAATATTCAAAGCGTCCAAATACACCTGCAGCAGAGATGCCAAATCAAGTATCGGCAGAGGATGTAAAGCGCAGATACGATCAATTGCACAATCATCAGAATGCGATTTGCTTACAGGTAAATCAACGAAGTATCGGAAATGATTATGTGGCGCTGGTTATTGATAACGAAAGTGGTCGTGCCACCGGGCGCACCGAAGATAACCGTTTAGTTCACTTTGATAGCGCTGCTCGCCCTGGTGATTTAGCTGAAGTAAAGATCACTGCAGCTGAGGCGCATTACTTAAAAGGAATTGGTGGAAAAGTCACTGCAACTAAAGGCGGCGATGTGCATAATCAAAAGGCATCAACCATGCTTGGCATTCCAAAACTATTTAACTCTACCAAGCCTTGATTAGATGAGTCTCATAGTAATTTGCGGGCCAACCGCTTCTGGAAAATCACAATTAGCAATCGATTTAGCTAAAGAATTTGATAGCGAAATTGTCAACGCTGACACCATGAGCCTTTATCGCAATATGAATATTGGTACTGCCAAAGTAATGCCAGATGAGCGCCAAGGTATAGCGCATCACATGATTGATGTTTTGGATCCATCAGAAGATGCCAATGTGGCATGGTTTCAACGCGAAGCCAGAAAAGTAATTGATGACATTATCGCGCGCGGAAAGCGACCAATTTTGGTTGGCGGTACTGGGTTATATATAAAAGCCGTAGTAGATGAGATGAATTTTCCAGAGACTAATCCCGAAATTCGCGATCGCTTAAATGCAGAGGCCGAAGAAATTGGTAAAGAGGCGATGTATAAAAGGTTGCAAGAGCTCGATCCTGCTGCGGCCATTGCAATAGATAGCCAGAATTTAAGGCGCGTCATTAGAGCGTTAGAGGTAATTGATATTACCGGTAAGCCATATACCGCTAACTTGCCGCAAGAAGGCGCGATGTATTATCCCGATGCAACTTGGATTGGTTTAGATGTACCGCGCGAAGTGCTTGATGAACGAATAAAGATTCGTGCCATGAAAATGTTCGAAGATGGCCTTATTGAAGAAGTGCGCGATTTAGTAATTGATGGACTGATGTCAGGCACCACCGCGCGGCTTGGTCATGGATATGCGCAGATTATTGAATTTCAGATGGGTTTAAATATGGATCCAATTGAAGAGACCATCATTGTTACGCGCCAATATGCTCGTAGACAAGAGACTTGGTTTAAGCGCGAAAAGCGGATTAATTGGATTGAAGCGCCCTTTCTGCCTAAAGCGTTAGAATTATTGAAATGAGTATTCAAGCTAGCTACGGACACGGAACGCATAATGATTTCGTGCTGGTTTATGACCCAAACGGTGATTTATCAATCTCATCCGCCGAAACTGCACGTATCTGTAATCGTGAAAGCGGCATTGGCGCAGATGGCTTAATCCGCATCGTAAAACGCGATGGTAAGTGGTTTATGGATTATCGCAATGCAGATGGATCGCTCGCAGAGATGTGTGGCAATGGAATTCGCGTAATGGCTAAGTTTCTAATCGAAAAAGGTTTAGAGCGGCCAGGAATTTTTCCAATTGATACTCGTGATGGAGTTAAACATTTACGAGTTCCCGAATCTGGTGATATCACCGTAAACATGGGGCAAGTAATCGATGAAGGTGATGAGGTAACTGCTGGTACAGATACTGGACTTTGGAAGGGCTATCACATCAGCGTTGGTAATCCGCATGCCGTGGTTTTTGTAGAAGATTTAGCGCAAGTAGGTTCGTTAAAACATCCACCGGTAGTGCGTCCAAAGGAACTTTACCCAGAAGGTGTAAATGTTGAATTTGTGCAGATAACTGGTGATCATGTCGTAAAGATGCGCGTGCACGAACGCGGTAGCGGCGAAACTCAGAGTTGTGGCACCGGCGTAGTAGCAGTAGCAATGGCAGCTGCAAAACATGCTCGTGAAAATTTACCAACCAAATGGGAAGTTAATCCGCCAGGCGGGCGTTTATATGTAGAGATAGATGCTCACAGCAACGGAATTTTGACAGGCCCTGCCGTGATTGTTAAAGATGTCGAAATAGAAGAGTTTCTTGAGCGATAAAGATTTCGAAGAGTTACTAAGAGCTTCGGCTCGCGTTGCTTCAGAATTTGATGAAGCCGAAGATTTAATCAACACCCCTGATCAAGTTGCCGAGCGTTCGGCACTTCGACGCGTAGCCGGTTTCTCTACCCAGCTACAAGATATTTCTGATGCGGAATATCGCGAATTACAACTAGAACGAGTGGTTTTAGTTGGGGTTTGGACTACCGGTACCGCTGAGATGGCAGAGAATTCATTAGATGAACTTAAAGCGCTCTCAGAAACGGCTGGTGCACAAGTTTTAGAAGGCGTTATTCAACGCCGCGAATCGCCAGATCCCGCAACTTATATCGGTAGCGGAAAAGTCGCCGAACTTCGCGAATTGGTAATGCAAACCGGTGCCGATACCGTGATTTGTGATGGTGAATTATCTCCAGCGCAATTACAGAAGTTAGAAGTGAAATTAAAGGTCAAAGTAATTGATCGCGTTGCTTTAATTCTGGATATCTTTGCGCAGCATGCCAAGAGCCGCGAAGGTAAAGCACAAGTAGAACTTGCGCAGATTAGTTACTTATTACCGCGACTTCGTGGTTGGGGTGAATCACTTTCGCGCCAAGTTGGTGGACGTGCAGCCGGCGGCGCTGGTATCGGTGGTCGCGGACCTGGCGAAACTAAAATCGAAACCGATCGTCGCCGAATTCGTGATCGCCAAGCTAAGTTACGTCGCGAAATCGCGGAGATGAAGATTGCGCGCGATACCAAGCGCCAAGAACGTCAACGTAACAATATTCCTTCGGTAGCAATTGCCGGATATACAAATGCCGGAAAATCATCGCTCTTAAATCGTTTAACAAACGCTGGGGTTTTGGTAGAGAATGCACTCTTTGCAACTTTGGATCCAACTACCCGTCGCACCGAAACCGCCGAAGGTCGTATTTATACCTTGACCGATACTGTGGGATTTGTGCGCCATTTGCCACATCAATTGGTGGATGCGTTTAAATCAACACTAGAAGAGGTAACTGGTGCTGATTTAATCGTGCATGTGGTTGATGGTTCACACCCGGACCCATTCGAACAGATTCGCGCAGTGCGCCAAGTAATTTCCGAAATCGGCGGCAGTGAAATTCCAGAGATCATTGCGATAAATAAGGCAGATGTCGCTAAACCAGAAGTGATCATGGCGCTACTTCGACAGGAACAAAATGCATTCGCATTTAGTGCAAAGACAGGATTTGGAGTCGAAAATTTATTGCGCGCAATCGAAAATTCGTTGCCACATCCAAATATCGAAATAGATGCAGTAATTCCATATACCCGCGGTGATTTAGTTAATGAAATTCACGAAAGAGGCGAAGTTCTTGAAGAGGAATATCGCCCTGAAGGGACTTATTTGAGAGCTTTAGTTGATGATCGCCTTGCCAAACGCGTTGCTGGGGTGATTAACAGGGAATAAAGCGCTTTTCGGCGTGGTTTAGTGGAAATAACGGGGCAAATAGGGCAACCTACGCCCGTTCGTTAAATGTTTTGGGTTACGGCCCACTGGTCGCGGAGAGGCGGTGCAAAATGGCAACGGATTACGACACACCCCGAAAAACGGATGAAGAACTCCATGAGGAATCCTTAGAAGAACTCAAAGCCAAGCGCGCTGAAGTTCAATCCGGCAAGATCGACATTGATGAAGAAGAGGAAGCCGAAAACCTCGAACTTCCTGGCGCAGATTTATCTGGCGAAGAATTGTCAGTAAAAGTTGTGCCAAAGCAAGAAGATGAATTTACCTGCTCACGTTGCTTCTTGGTTTCTCACGTAACCAATATTGCCAAGGGCTCTGGCGCTACGGCTGTATGCCGCGAATGCGCTTAACTAATTCACTTCCGTTATTACTTCCGATTAACCAATAACTTGTTTTATCTCGTTCGTCATTTACAAATACTTGGACGCCACGATTTAGCCAGGGTCTGGTGGCATGAAAACTACGTGCATCAGAATTCACGGTACGTAATTTTCGATACTCCGTTTCATCTAATTCGCGTGGCTCTTTTAAGTACTTCAAATCAATATGCGCGCGATCTATTTGAAGTTCGGTATCAACTGTAATCACCATTCGCATCTTGACCCATAGATAGGGAAGGGTGGCGCTAAGTACGATTAAGAAAACCAGCGCCTCTAGAAAATCGAAAGCTGCCCAGATTGCAAAGGCCATAGAAAAATACATAAAGAAGATAAAGCTCATCCAAGATAGTGGCGGATTTAGCCTCTCGCGGTATGTGGCCATGGGTTAAAAGTAGCGTAAATTAGCGGCATGGCTATTGAGATGCCGGAACGTCACCCACACGCTCCAAAACCTGGCGAAGAGATTCCTTCCCATTTAAATATGTGTTTTGGTTGCGGTGTTGATCATCCAACAGGTCTGCATATGAAATCTATCGCCGGAGAAGGTCTGACGGCTACCTGTGTATTTACCGTTACCGATATGCACCAAGGCGCACCAGGGTTGGCGCACGGCGGTTTGTTATCTCTTGCATTTGATGAAGCGCTCGGAAAGTTAATGTATTTATTGCAGGTGCCAGCAGTAACGGCACATTTAGATACAGATTTCATCAAGCCAATTCCAGTTGGTTCGAAGTTATATATAAATGCGCGGATTACCGGCCAAGAACGTCGCAAGGTATTTACTGAAGCAGAAGGTCGATTAAATGGTCCTGATGGCGAATTGGCGCTTAAAGCTAGCGCCTTATATATCGTGGTTGGCTTAGAACACTTTATTAAAAATGCGGCCGAAGGTTATATCTCCGATAAACAATTTGGAGTAAACCCATGATTGTTCAAATTCAAAGAATCGATAAGGGCTTGCCATTGCCCGAATACGCCCGCGCAGGCGATGCCGGAATGGATGTCTATTCAACTATTGATTGCACGCTTGCTCCTGGTGCGCGCGCAATCATTCCTATCGGAATTGCGATTGCGCTGCCGGAAGGGTTTGTTTGTTTTGCACATCCAAGAAGTGGCTTAGCTGCAAAGCACGGCATCTCTATTGTCAATGCTCCCGGAACTATAGATTCTGGTTACCGAGGAGAAATTAAAATAATTTTGATTAACACCGATGCCAAGGAAACTTTTGAAATCAAGCGCGGTGATCGCATCGCTCAATTAGTCTTTCAGAAATTTGAAAGCGCAAGGTTCTTTGAAGTAGAAGTTTTGCCAGAATCTCAACGCGGTGGCGGCGGATTTGGAAGTACCGGTTCATGAGCCACGAAAAAGAAGCGATCCTCAATGCGATGGGTGGCAAGCGAGGTTTAATTGATAACGGTTTGCCATCAATACTCTTCCTAATAGTTTTTAATATTCAAAAAGATCTACGTAGCGCAATTTATGCTGCGATTGCATTGAGCGCCGCGCTAGCTGTGTGGCGTCTTATCAAGCGCGATACTTTGCAACATGCAATCAGTGGCGTAATCGGCGTTCTAATCTGCGCATGGTTTGCTAAACAAGGCGGCCAAGCGAAGGATTACTACATTCCATCATTTATAAAGAACAGCGCATATGCAGCCGTTTATGCCATCGCTAATTTAGTAGGTTGGCCGATTTTAGGTTTGATTATTGGGCCAATCATCGGCGAGAACATGGAATGGCGAAAAGTTGCCGCGCGTAAACGTGTTTATGTTATGGCCGGCTGGGTCTGGGTCGGAATGTTTGTTTTGAGACTTTTAATTATGTATCCGCTGTACAAAGCAGATCAATTAAATGCACTTGGCGTAGCAAGTATTGTGCTGGGATATCCGTTATTCCTGCTGGTAATTTGGTGGACTTGGTTAATTATTAGAACCGTGCCAAGTGTTAAACCAGATGCTACGCAATAAAGCAGGCTTTTAAAGTTGCTTCGGCAACATTTGATGCCACAAAGATAATCTCATCGCCAGCTGCAAAGGTATCGTGCGGCTTTGGATTAAAGACGCGACCGTCGCGAACAATTGCCGCTAGGGAAGTGTCATCAGGCAGGGTAATTTCTTCAACCGTTTTGCCAATGCATTTTGAATTATCTGGCAAGGTAAGTTCGAGTAGATTTGCAGAGCCCTTACCAATAGTAAATAGCTTCACGACATCTCCGACAGATACTGCCTCTTCAACTAGCGCCGCAATAATGCGCGGAGTTGATACCGCGACATCTACGCCCCAAGACTTATCAAATAACCATTCGTTCTTTGGGTGATTAATTCGAGCCACCACACGTGGCACGCCATATTCAGTCTTTGCTAATAGGGAAGCGACCAAATTAACTTTGTCATCACCAGTTGCAGCTACCAATACTTGGCATTGATCTAATTTTGCATTATCTAGCGAAGCAATTTCGCAAGCATCTGCCATTACCCATTCCGCTTCTGCAACTGATTCCAGCTTCATGGCTTTTGGATCTTTATCAATCAACATTACGTGGTGGCCATTGGCTAACAGTTCGCGTGCAATTGAACGGCCAACATTTCCAGCGCCAGCGATCGCAACGCGCATTAGTTCACCTCTGCGTTCATGGTTGCAGTTACTGAATCAATATCTTCATCGTGCGCCATTACATGAAGCAGGTCGCCCTCTTGCAAAACTGTATGGTCGTCAGGGATAAAGGCATCACCTAATCGAGTTAAAAATGCCACGCGGGCATTGGTGCGAGCTTCAACTTCAGAGATTGGATGGCCAAGCCAAGATTGGTGAACGCTTACTTCAAGAAGTGCGACTTTGCCTGATGGGTCGCGCCATTCGCCACGAGAACCGCCAGGAAGTAGACGACGTAAGACTTGTTCGGTCGCCCAGGTGACGGTGGCTACGGTTGGAATCCCTAAACGCTGGTAAATCTCAGCTCGTGCTGGATCGTAAATACGTGCAACTACATTCTTAACGCTAAAGACTTCGCGAGCAACGCGAGCTGCCAAAATATTTGAATTATCACCATCAGATAGTGCGGCAAATGCATCAGCGCGTTCGATACCGGCTTCAATCAAAATGTCGCGATCAAAGCCAATGCCGGTAACAGTTTCGCCTTTGAAGCTGCCACCTAAACGACGGAAAGCTTCTCTAGATTGATCGATGATTGATACGGAACAGCCAGCGGCTTCGAGTTCAAGTGCGATCGCAGAACCAACTCGACCGCAGCCCATGATGACAACGTGCATAGGAATTACAGAGTACACCTTAAACTCGCGCAATGCAGGTTCGCGTTGAAAAAGTGGCTCATGGTGGCCACTTTATTGCTAGAAATGAAGGGCAAGTTATCTTCATTCGTGATACCGCGCCAGGTGAAATTGTCGAAATTGAAATAACCAGCAAGGCAAAGGGTTTTCTTCGAGCCAATGTCATCGAGGTAATCGAACCCTCTAAAGAGCGAATCTCGCCGCCCTGTGCCTATGCCGGCAAATGTGGTGGTTGCGACTTCCAACACCTAAACCTGCCATATCAACGGCAATTAAAAGCAGAAGTCATCAAGGAGCAATTTTCAAGAATTGCAAAGATGGATGTTGAAGTAGTGGTGCATGAAGTCGCACCAACTACCAGATATCGAACCCATATTCGTGGTGTCGCAAATGTTGCAGGGCAGTTTGGAATTTATGCCTCAAGATCGCATGACATCATTCCAATAAGTGATTGTTTGATCGCTGGCGAAGAGTTACATGTAGAGAAAATTGCAACAGAGAAATTCGAACCTATGGAACCAATTGAAGTTCCACAAGGCGATCAAATTCGTGAAGTTAAGGGAAAAAAATTAAAAGTTAAAGCAGGCGCATTTTGGCAGCGTCACCGTAATGCACCAGATACATTAACTACCAAATTTTTAGAACTTGCAAAGTTAAAAGCTGGCGAGCATCTTCTAGATTTATATGGCGGAGTTGGGCTATTTAGTTCGGTCGCAATCGAGGTATTGGGTCCTGGCGGAAGAATTGATTTAATCGAGAGCTCCATTCCGGCCATCGATTCAGCGCGGGAGAATTTTGCTGATTATTCAAATATTAAAATTGTAAGAGATGACGTTGCTAAGGCGCTTAAGAACATCAAGCGCGCAGATGTGGTGGTACTAGATCCACCTCGTGCAGGAGCTGGGGCAGATGTGGTCGCACAGTTGCTACGAATTAAACCTTCAAGAATTGTTTATGTGGCATGCGACCCGGCATCGCTTGCAAGAGATGTGAAGAGTTTTATAGACAATGGCTGGCAAATGACCTCACTTGATGGCTATGACCTATTTCCGATGACACAACACATCGAGAGTGTTTGCTTATTGGAGCCAAATAAAGTATCTTGACGTCAAGATAAATTATTTAAGGGGGACGACCTTGTCTACCAATCCAATTGATTCATTTAAGGCTAAGCGCAATTTAGATGTCGCTGGAAAGTCTTATGAAATTTTTGATATTTCAAAGATTGATGGCGCAAGTAATCTGCCATTCTCGCTAAAGATTCTGCTTGAGAATTTACTTCGCACTGAAGATGGCGCCAACATCACCGCAGAGCACATCAAAGCGCTTGCGACATGGGATCCAAAGGTCGAACCAGATACCGAAATTCAATTTACTCCAGCGCGCGTAGTGATGCAGGACTTCACCGGAGTTCCTTGTATCGTGGATTTAGCAACAATGCGTGAAGCGATTGTCGAACTAGGCGGAGATCCATCAAAGGTAAATCCTTTAGCGCCAGCTGAATTGGTTATCGATCACTCAGTAATCGCAGATTTCTTTGGCACTTCAGATTCTTTTGAAAAGAACGTAGATGTCGAATACGAACGTAACCGTGAGCGTTATCGCTTCTTACGTTGGGGCCAGACTGCATTTGATGAATTCAAGGTAGTGCCGCCAGGAACTGGAATTGTCCACCAGGTAAATATTGAATATTTAGCTCGCGTAATCATGACACGTGTAGTCAATGGGGTGCTTCGTGCCTATCCAGATACTGTGGTCGGTACAGATTCTCATACAACTATGGTTAATGGACTTGGTGTTCTAGGTTGGGGCGTTGGCGGAATTGAGGCCGAAGCAGCACTTCTTGGCCAACCTGTTTCAATGTTAATTCCTAAAGTAGTTGGCTTTAAATTAAAGGGCGAACTGCCACTTGGTACCACTGCAACTGATTTAGCGTTAACTATTACCGAAATGCTTCGTAAGCATGGAGTAGTTGGCAAGTTCGTAGAATTTTATGGTCCAGGTGTGGTTTCTGTACCAATGGCAAATCGTGCAACTATCGGAAATATGTCACCTGAATATGGATCAACTTGCGCCATCTTCCCAATTGATGAAGAGACGCTTCGTTATCTGCGTTTAACAGGTCGCAGCGAAGAGCAGGTTGCGTTGGTGGAAACTTATGCAAAGACTCAAGGTCTATGGCATAACCCGGATGCCGCACCTCGTTTCTCTGAAGAGCTAGAACTTGATCTTTCAACTGTAGTGCCATCTATTGCCGGCCCTAAGCGCCCACAAGATCGCATTTCATTAAAAGATTCAAAGGCTTCACTTGAAAAACATTTACCAACATATTTCACAGAGAAGACCACCAAGGGCGAAGTAAAGGCCGGTGAAACCAGAGTCAAGAATGGTGATGTTGTTATTGCTTCGATAACTTCATGTACCAATACCTCTAATCCTTCTGTAATGCTTGGCGCGGCGCTGCTAGCAAAGAATGCAGCAGCCAAAGGCTTAAAGAGCAAGCCATGGGTTAAAACCACTTTGGCGCCAGGTTCGAAGGTAGTAACTGATTACTACGAGAAAGCTGGCTTAACTACATACATGGAGCAGTTGGGCTTTAACTTAGTTGGTTATGGCTGCGTAACTTGTATCGGAAACTCAGGTCCACTACCGGTAGAAATTTCAAAAGCAATTAATGAGAACGATTTAGCAGTTACTGCAGTGCTATCCGGTAACCGCAACTTCGAAGGACGTATTAGTCCAGATGTAAAGATGAATTACTTAGCCTCACCACCGCTAGTTGTGGCATATGCGCTAACCGGAACTATGGATCATGATTTCGAAAAGGATCCAATCGGTAAGGATTCAACAGGAGCGGATGTATTCCTAAAGGATATTTGGCCAACTCCAGCTGAGGTGCAAGCCGTGGTTGATTCAGCTATTTCTTCAGAAATGTTCTCTAAAGATTATGCCTCAGTATTTGATGGAGATAATCGTTGGAAGTCACTTGATACTCCAACTGGCAAAGTTTTCGAATGGGATGCAAAGAGTACTTATGTACGTAAGCCACCTTATTTCGAAGGTATGCCAAAGAGCCCTAAATCAGTTACAGATATCGCTGGAGCCAAAGTATTGGCAATTCTTGGTGACTCGGTAACTACTGATCACATCTCTCCAGCTGGAAATATCAAAGCTGATTCACCAGCAGGTAAGTATTTGTCAGAGCATGGCGTAGATCGCAAAGATTTCAATTCATATGGATCTCGTCGCGGTAACCATGAAGTAATGATTCGCGGCACCTTCGCAAATATTCGCTTAAAGAATTTACTTCTTGATGGCGTTGAAGGCGGCTTTACCAAGAACTACCTAAATGGTGGAGCGCAAGAAACTATTTATGATGCATCGATGGCGTATCAAGCTGCCGGAATTCCATTGGTAATTTTGGCTGGTAAGGAATACGGATCTGGATCATCTCGAGACTGGGCGGCAAAGGGAACTGCGCTTCTTGGTGTTCGCGCAGTGATTGCTGAATCGTTTGAACGTATTCATCGTTCTAACTTAATCGGAATGGGCGTACTGCCATTGCAATTCCTTGATGGCGAGAATGCACAATCACTTGGACTTAAGGGCGATGAAGTATTCGAAATCACCGGTATCACCGAACTAAATAACGGGACCATTCCAAAGACGGTTCAGGTCAAGGCAGGGGATAAAACATTCACTGCAAAGGTGAGAATCGATACACCAGGCGAAGCGGATTACTACCGACATGGCGGCATCATGCAGTATGTATTACGCTCGCTCGTGTGATTGAGCGAATCAATTCTCCACGCGATCTAGCTGCACTTAATTCAGAGCAGCTAGAACAACTCGCTGCTGAAATTCGCGAATTCTTAATCGAGAAAGTTTCTAAAACCGGTGGGCATTTAGGGCCGAATCTTGGTGTAGTTGAACTATCAATTGCGCTACATCGAGTCTTCGAATCTCCAAATGATGTAATTCTTTTTGATACCGGTCATCAAAGTTATGTCCATAAAATTCTGACAGGCCGCGCAAAAGATTTCGATAAGTTGCGCCAACGTGGTGGCTTATCTGGATACCCATCACGCAAAGAATCTAGCCATGATGTTATTGAAAATTCCCATGCTTCAACCTGTCTATCTTGGGCTGACGGCATCTCAAAAGGATTTGAATTAAGCGGTCAAAAGAATCGCACTGTAGTTGCGGTAGTTGGAGATGGCGCACTAACTGGCGGCATGTCTTGGGAAGCGCTAAATAACATCGCAGCTGATAAAGATCGCCAAGTAGTAATCGTGGTTAACGATAACGCTCGTTCATATTCGCCAACTATCGGTGGACTTGCGGCTCATCTTTCTACTCTGCGCCTGACTAAAGGCTATGAAAAGTTTTTAGATTTCGGAAAAGCGGTATTAAAAGCCACTCCAGTTGTGGGCGATCCACTTTATAGCGCTGTTCATGGCATGAAGAAGGGCATTAAGGATTTCATTGCTCCGCAAGGAATGTTTGAAGATTTAGGTTTGAAATATTACGGACCAATTGATGGCCACAACATCGCAGAACTTGAAGAGGCGTTAAAGCGCGCTAAAGGTTTTGGCGGCCCAGTAATCATTCACTGCATCACCGAAAAGGGGCGCGGCTATCAACCGGCTCTTGAAGATGAAGCAGAGCGTTTCCATGCCGTTGGTGTTGTAAATCCTGAGACTGGTTTACCGGTTAAAAAAGGTGGCACCTCATGGACCAAAGTATTTGGCGATGAATTAGTTGAAATCGGCAAGGAAAACCCGAAGATTGTGGCGCTGACAGCTGCGATGATGGGACCTACCGGACTTTCAAAATTTCAAGCAAATTTCCCAGAACG
>VEQG01000031.1 GCA_018883345.1 Candidatus Nanopelagicaceae bacterium | reverse complement strand
AAACCACACCGGTTCACATAAAATCAATAATGTACTTGGCCAAGCGCTCCTAACTAAGCGAATGGGAAAGCCACGAATAATCGCCGAAACTGGTGCAGGGCAACATGGCGTCGCATCTGCAACGGCGGCCGCACTCTTGGGACTTGAGTGCGTGGTTTACATGGGTGAAGAAGATACAAAACGACAAGCGTTAAATGTTGCTCGCATGAAATTACTTGGTGCCCAAGTTATTCCAGTTACTACAGGTTCTAGAACTTTAAAAGATGCTATCAATGAAGCGATGCGTGATTGGGTAACGAATGTTGAAACTACACATTATTTACTTGGCACAGTGGCTGGCCCACATCCTTTTCCGGAGATGGTTCGAGATTTCCATAGAATAATTGGCGAAGAATCTCGAGAGCAGGTCCTGGAATTAACTGGCCGCCTTCCTGATGCAGTATTAGCTTGCGTCGGCGGTGGCTCAAATGCAATCGGTATTTTCCATAGATTTATTACCGATAAAGAGGTGCGACTAATTGGTCTTGAGGCAGGTGGCGATGGAATCGAAACTGGACGCCATGCTTCAACAATTTCTGGTGGAAGCGTTGGTGTGCTTCACGGTACTCGCACTTACGTTTTACAAGATGCAAATGGTCAGACCGTAGAATCGCATTCCATTAGCGCAGGACTTGATTATCCAGGTGTAGGACCTGAACATGCGATTTTAAATGACACTGGAAGAGCTGAATATCGTTCAATTACGGATGATGAAGCGATGGAAGCTTTCTCAATACTTTCAAGGAGCGAAGGAATCATTCCGGCCATCGAAACTGCACATGCTTTGGCAGGTGCTATGAAAATTGGAAAAGAGCTTGGACCTGATGCAATTCTGTTGATTAATCTTTCAGGTCGCGGAGATAAAGATGTACAGACCGCTGCAAAGTATTTTGGAATTCCTTTAGAGTAAATATGACAGCGCTAGATAATCTCTTCAAAACACCCGGAGTCAAATTAATTGGATACGTGCCGGCAGGTTTTCCAACCATCGCAGGTTCGAAAGAAATTATTAAGGCGATGGTAGATGGTGGAGTAGATGCAATAGAGGTAGGTTTTCCTTACAGCGATCCAGTTATGGATGGTCCAACAATTCAAGCGGCTGCTGATTTAGCTTTGGCAAATGGGACCAATTCAACTGATGTTATGGAGACCCTTAAATTTGCAGCAGTGCTAGTGCCATCAGTAATCATGAGTTATTGGAATCCGATTGAAAAGTATGGCGTTGAAAAATTCGCTGCTGACATGGCAGCAGCTGGTGGAAGCGGAACTATTACTCCAGATTTAACAATTGAAGAGGCTGGACCATGGGTGGATGCATGTTCAAAGAACTCTTTAAATTCTATTTTCGTGGTTGCGCCTAGTAGTAATGATGAACGATTGAGCAAGGTTTTAAAAAGCTCAAGTGGATTTGTCTATGCCGCTTCTTTGATGGGGGTAACCGGTGCCCGAGCTCAAGTATCTTCAGCTGCCGAACTCTTGGTTGAGCGTGTTCGCAAATTTACAGAGCTGCCGGTCTCAGTTGGACTAGGCGTATCAACTCCGGAGCAAGCAGCAGATGTTGCCAAATATGCAAATGGCGTGATTGTAGGCAGCGCATTTATAAATGCGGTCCAAAGCGCGCCCTCTTTTGCAGAAGGCTTAAAGGCAGTTGAGAAATTGGCTAAAGATCTAAAGTCCGGTATCGCTCGGTAATATACAGATACTAAAAAAACGATTTCAATAACTGGCACGAAAACGGAAGAAGAGGGAAATGGCAACCGCTAAAAAGAAAGATAACGTCACTCGCAATTTAGTAATTGGCATGGTGGTGTTGGTAGTAGCAGTAACCGTTGGAGTCTCGCTTTCGAGCAATAAAGCTAAAGAGAGCGCTGCAGTACCATCTTCAGTGGATAAGGCTGAAGGCTATGGAATTGTCTTTAACAAAGGTCTTGCAGATGTCCCAAAGATTGATATCTGGGAAGATTTCCAATGCCCAGTATGTAGAGATTTTGAAGTCGTAAATAACAAGCAGATTCGCGAGTGGATTGAGGCGAAGAAAGTTACTGCCGTCTTCCATCCACTTTCATTTATCGGAGCAGAATCTGCATATATGGCAAACGCGGCAGCTTGCTCTGCCGATGAAGGAAAGTTCTTGCAGTATCACGAAGCGCTATATGCGAATCAGGCAGAGGCAGAGAATTCCGGAAAATGGAATGCAGCTACATTAATTGCACTCGGTGCAAACTTGAAGATTACATCTAAGAGTTTTACTGATTGCGTTAAAAATGGAAAATATCAAGATTGGGTGACCAACGTTGCTAATGATGGTGCATCAAAGAATGTTGATTCAACTCCAACCGTTTTCATTAATGGCAAAGAGATGGAAAGACTTCAGAAAAATTATTTTGATGCCGGAACTTTTGAGAAACTAGTATTCAAGAAGTAATTGTTTCTTAATTACATACCTACGCCATCGGTTTCACAATTTTCTGTGGGACCGCTGACATTTCATGCATATGCGCTCTGCATTATTTTGGGAGTAATTGTTGCAATATGGCTTACCGATAAGCGTTATCAAGCTGCGGGCGGATCGCCTCATGTAATTAGTGACTTGGCAATTTGGGTAGTGCCAGGTGGCGTAATTGGCGCACGCATTTATCATGTGATTTCTTCACCCGAATATTTCTTTGGCTCAAAGGGCGATCCAGTTGATATCTTTAAGATTTGGGAAGGTGGACTCGGAATCTGGGGCGCAATTGCAGGTGGATTCTTAGTTGCACTTTGGAAATACAAACGTGAAATCCCATTCATGGTTTTTGCAGATGCAATTGCGCCAGGTTTATTAATTGCGCAAGGCATTGGTCGATTTGGCAATTGGTTTAATGCCGAACTTTATGGTCGGCCAACAGATTTGCCTTGGGCGCTCAAACTCGACGATGGACTGACGTATCACCCAACCTTTTTATATGAAGCGATATGTAATTTTGCCTTAGCGCTGCTTTTAATTCGATTGACCGGCAAATATCCAGCTGGATCTTTGTTTTATTTATATATCGCCGGTTATTGCGGTTACAGATTCTTTATCGAAGGTATT
Source organism: Candidatus Nanopelagicaceae bacterium (assembly GCA_018883345.1). Taxonomy (GTDB): domain Bacteria; phylum Actinomycetota; class Actinomycetes; order Nanopelagicales; family Nanopelagicaceae; genus ZLKRG08. Next base: position 9,523 of record VEQG01000031.1, on the reverse strand, counting down.
CGAATAGATAATGCGCACATAATTGGCGGCCTGCGACTAAACCAATGGGTGAGTTTGGTAATTGGCGGGGCGGGGTTAACCAAATTTATCCGTCAAATTAGGTAGTATTGAAATATGCCATTAAATGAAACCATGCGCCGCAATCAAGAACACCGGGCGCACCGCGCTGGTTGGCTTAGAGCTGCAGTGCTTGGCGTAAACGATGGCCTGGTTTCTACTGCATCTCTAATGGTCGGCGTTTCTGCTGCAATGCAGAGCGATAGCGTAATTCTTACAACTGGTTTAGCTGGAATTGCTGCAGGTGCACTTTCGATGGCAGTTGGTGAATATGTCTCAGTTCGCTCGCAGGTGGATATTGAAGAATCCGATCGAGCACTTGAAGAAGATCAACATGCTACAAATCCAGAAGGCGAGTTCCTTGAACTTGTTCAAATTTATATGGCGCGCGGGCTTACAGAGGATTTAGCAAAGCAAGTTGCCGAGCAGATGCATGCTCACAATGCAATCGAAACGCATTTGCGTGATGAGCTTGGCCAATTCGAACATACTATGGCTAGACCATTACAAGCATCGGTTGCTTCAGCTTTGAGTTTTACATCTGGCGGTTTGATTCCATTCTTAGGTTTTTATCTACCGATCATCTCAAGTAATTCAATAAGAATTACCGCAGTCACCATTGTCGGCTTAGCAATCGCAGGTTTCATTTCGGCAAAGACTGCTGGCACCAACCTGCTTAAGGGCACGGCTCGAGTAGTCGGCGGTGGAATGATCGGCATGATTATCACCGGCGCAATCGGCGCTTTTGCTCACAGTGCGGGACTGTAAAGGGTAAATACCGGCAGGTAAGGCAAAATTCTTTACCGTTTTGCGCCTGGTTGTTGCTAACCTTTTGCACTCTGGGCCAAGGTCGTCCCTAGTAATTTTTATCTTTCAGGGGAGGGCGACTTGCTTTCGAATAACTTTCCATCAGCACAAGGTCTTTATGATCCTGCCAACGAGCATGATGCATGCGGCGTTGCGATGGTTGCCACCCTTAAGCGCGAAGCGGAACATGAGATTGTTCAAAAAGCTTTACGCGCGCTTGAGAACATGGAGCATCGCGGCGCGACCGGTTCTGATCCGGATACTGGTGATGGCGCCGGAATATTAATTCGAATTCCAGATGAATTTTTCCGTGCAGTCGTAGATTTCGATTTACCTGAAGCTGGTAATTATGCGGCTGGCGTTGCATTTATCGAAGCTGGCGCAAATGTTCGTTCAGAAATTGAAAAACTCGCCGCCGAAGAGAATTTAAAGATTCTCGGGTGGCGTGAAGTTCCGATCGACCCTAAGACTTTGGGCAAGACCGCAATTAGCGTAATGCCGAAGTTCGAACAGCTTTTTATTGCAGGCAAGAATAATGAATCTGGAATTGTGCTTGATCGAATGGCTTTCTGTCTACGTAAGCGCATTGAACATTCATTACCTATCTATTTCTCTTCATTGTCGACTGCCACCATTGTATATAAAGGCATGCTAACGACTGCTCAACTAAGTAAGTTTTACCCAGAATTAAATGATTCACGTGTCAAATCTCCGATGGCAATTGTGCACTCGCGCTTTTCAACAAATACTTTTCCTTCTTGGCAGCTTTCTCATCCTTATCGATATATTGCACATAATGGTGAAATCAATACCGTAAAGGGAAATAGAAATTGGATGCGTGCTCGCGAAGAGTTGCTGGAATCCCAACTAATCCCAGGCGATCTTGAAAGAATTTTCCCAATCGTAGATATGGCAGGCTCTGATTCCGCATCATTCGATGAGGTGCTAGAACTTCTCTATTTAGGCGGTCGTTCGCTGCCGCATTCAATATTGATGATGATTCCTGAAGCGTGGGAGAACCACACATCAATGCCACAAAATCGTCGCGATTTCTATGCGTTTCATGCGGCACTAATGGAAGCTTGGGATGGTCCTGCATGTGTGACATTTACTGATGGAAAACAAGTTGGTGCAGTTTTAGATCGTAATGGTTTACGTCCATCACGATACTGGGTAACCGAAGATGGTTACGTTGTTCTTGCCTCAGAAGTAGGCGTCTTAGATATTCCGCAAGAGAATGTAGCTCGAAAAGGTCGCTTACAACCTGGCAAGATGTTCTTAGTAGATATCGAAGCTGGACGCATCATTGAAGATGATGAAATTAAGGATGCTCTTGCTAATGCGCAGCCTTATGGCAAGTGGCTTTCTGAAGGAATGATTAGATTAAAAGATCTTCCTGATCGCGAACACATTATTTATCCGCATGCTTCTGTTGTGCGACGCCAAAAGGCGTTCGGTTACACAGAAGAAGAGTTGCGCATGATTATTACTCCGATGGCTAAAGCTGGAATGGAACCACTCGGGTCAATGGGTACCGATACTCCAATTGCAGCGCTATCTGAAAAACCGCGATTGATGTTCGATTATTTCTCACAGCTATTCGCGCAAGTCACCAATCCACCTTTAGATGCAATTCGTGAAGAGTTGGTGACTTCTTTAGGTTCGGCAGTTGGACCAGAATGGAATTTGCTCGACCCTGGACCAAATTCATGCCGCCAAGTAGGTATTGCTTTCCCGGTAATTGATAATGACGAACTTGCCAAACTTATTCATGCAAATGTCGATGGCGACTACCCAGGTCTTGAATCTTATGTTGTGCGCGGTCTCTTCCCGGTAGAGGCAGATGGATCCGGTCTCCGTACCCGTATTGAAGAAATTAAAAAAGAAGTTTCAAAGGCAATTGCAGATGGCGCAAGAATAATTGTGCTTTCAGATCGCGATGGCGATGCTGACAATGCGCCAATTCCATCATTACTTTTAACAGCTGCAATTCACCATCATTTAATTCGCGAAAAAACTCGTACCAAAGTTGGCTTGATTGTTGAAGCGGGTGACATTAGAGAAGTGCACCATGTTGCGCTCTTAATTGGTTATGGAGCCGGTGCAGTTAACCCTTATTTAGCAATGGAATCAGCTGAAGACCTAGTGCATCAAGGTGTAATTACAGGCATTACCCCTGAGAAAGCGGTTAAGAATTTAATCAAGTCACTTGGTAAGGGCGTCTTGAAGGTAATGTCCAAGATGGGTATTTCAACAATTGCTTCTTACACGGGTGCTCAAGTTTTCGAAGCCATTGGATTGTCACAAGAACTTGTTGATGAATTTTTCACAGGCACCACTTCAAGACTTGGTGGAATTACTCTTGATACCGTTGCAACAGAAGTTACTAAACGACATCACGTTGCATATCCACCAGGTGGCGAAATTCCTGGTGCAAAACGACTTTCAATCGGTGGCGAATACCAATGGCGTCGTGAAGGCGAACCACATTTATTTGATCCAGAAACAGTATTTACACTGCAGCACTCAACACGCAATAAGCGATTTGATGTCTTTAAGCGATATACCAGTCGCGTCGACGAACAGAGTAAGCGATTAATGACATTGCGTGGTCTCTTCCAATTTAAAGAGGGAATTAGGCCAGCAATTTCGATTGATGAAGTTGAGCCGGTTTCAGAGATTGTTAAAAGATTCTCAACTGGCGCAATGAGCTTTGGTTCAGTCTCGCAAGAGGTGCACGAAACTTTGGCAATCGCCATGAATCGACTTGGCGGTAAATCAAATACTGGCGAAGGCGGAGAAGATCCAGCGCGTTTTACGCCGATGGCAAATGGTGATTCAAAGCGTTCAGCTATCAAACAAGTTGCTTCTGGTCGCTTTGGTGTAACTAGCGAGTACCTAGTTAATTCGGATGACATTCAAATCAAAATTGCACAGGGCGCAAAACCTGGCGAGGGAGGACAGTTACCTGGAAACAAGGTTTATCCATGGGTAGCAAAAGTTCGACATTCAACCACTGGAGTTGGATTAATTTCACCTCCGCCTCATCACGATATTTATTCAATTGAAGACTTGGCGCAATTAATTCATGATTTGAAGAACGCCAATAAAAATGCACGCGTACACGTAAAACTTGTTGCCGAAGTGGGCGTAGGCACCGTAGCGGCAGGTGTTTCTAAAGCACATGCGGATGTCGTTTTGATTTCTGGGCATGATGGCGGCACTGGCGCATCACCACTTACCTCTTTAAAGCATGCTGGTGCACCATGGGAACTTGGGTTAGCTGAAACTCAACAAACTCTGCTCTTGAACCGTTTAAGAGATCGAATTGTGGTTCAGACTGACGGTCAGTTGAAAACCGGTCGCGATGTAGTTATCGCAGCGCTACTTGGTGCCGAAGAATTCGGTTTTGCAACTGCACCGCTAGTTGTTTCGGGTTGCATCATGATGCGTGTTTGTCATTTGGATACATGTCCAGTTGGCGTGGCAACTCAAAATCCAGAATTACGCGCTAAGTTCTCGGGCAAACCAGAATTTGTGGAAACCTTCTTCGAATACATTGCTGAAGAAGTTCGACAACTATTAGCTCAACTCGGTTTCCGCTCAATCCAAGAAGCAGTTGGCCATGTTGAATTCTTGGATACTAAAGCTGCAATAGAACACTGGAAAGCAAGTGGCTTAGATTTAACTCCACTATTAGTAAGACCAGAAGTAGATTCTCCGCTGCACAACACAACTACTCAAGATCACGGTCTTGCAAATGCTTTGGACAATAGATTAATTGAACTTGCTAAATCCGCACTTGAAAACGGTGAATCAGTAAATATCGACTTGCCAGTTCGAAATGTAAACAGAACTGTCGGAACTATGTTGGGCGCTGAAATCACTCGTAAATACAAAGGTGAAGGTTTACCTGATGACACCATCAATGTGGTTCTACATGGATCTGCCGGCCAGTCACTAGGCGCCTTTATTCCACGCGGACTAACTATTCGACTTTATGGCGATAGCAATGATTATGTCGGTAAAGGAATTTCTGGTGGCCGGGTAATTGTTCGTCCTGACGAAAAGGCAAAATTTAAGTCCGAAGAGAATGTAATTGCAGGAAACGTAATTGGTTATGGCGCAACTAGCGGAGAAATTTTTGTAAGAGGAATTGTTGGCGAACGATTCTGCGTGCGAAATTCCGGCGCAACTGCCGTAACTGAAGGTGTTGGTGATCACGCACTTGAATACATGACCGGCGGGCGAGTAGTAATTCTTGGTCGTACCGGTCGCAATTTAGCGGCAGGCATGTCAGGTGGCGTGGCATATGTTCTAGATTTGAAGCCAGAGCTTGTGAACACTGAATTAGTTGACTTACTCCCAGTAGGTGCAGATCGCGAATCAGAATTGAAATCAATTCTCTCCAAATTTGCTGCAGAGACGGGATCTAATGTGGCATCGGAACTACTAAAGAATTGGGATTTATCTAGATTTACCTTGGTACTTCCTCGAGATTATGCGAAAGTTCTGGCAGCAATTGCTGAAGCAAAGCGCAAAGGTTTAAGTAACGACGAAGTCGACAAGTTCGTGATGGAGGCGGTTGCAAATGGGTGATCCAAGAGGATTTATTAAAGAGCAGCGCGAAACTCCTAAGCGTCGTCCCGTAGATGTCCGAATTCAAGATTGGCGCGAAGTGTATGAACCACAATCGATCGAACATCTACGTACTCAAGCATCAAGATGCATGGATTGCGGAATTCCGTTCTGTCATTCAGGTTGCCCGCTAGGTAATTTAATACCAGAGTGGAATGACTTGATGTATCGCGGTGATTACAGTTCTGCGATTGATCGTTTACATGCAACTAATAATTTTCCGGAATTTACAGGTCGACTTTGCCCAGCTCCTTGCGAAACTGCTTGTGTAGTCGGAATCAATCGCGATCCAGTAACAATCAAACAAGTTGAACTTCGCACGGTCGAAGAAGCTTGGGGTCGTGATTCAATCAAGCCGCAAATTCCTTCCCGTTTGAGTGGTAAAACTGTTGCAGTTATTGGTTCGGGACCAGCTGGTCTAGCTGCAGCTCAACAATTGACACGCGCTGGCCACACAGTTGCGGTTTATGAAAGAGCAGAGCGAATTGGCGGTTTACTCCGTTACGGAATTCCTGAATTCAAAATGGAGAAATATGTTATTGATCGTCGTCTTCAACAAATGGAGAAAGAAGGCACTCGCTTCCGCCCTGGCGTAAATGTTGGAGTTGAAATAACCGGAGAAGAGTTACGACGTAAATACGATGCAATTGTGCTTTCGGTAGGCGCAACTCAATGGCGTGATTTAAATATTCCTGGTCGCGATCTAAATGGCGTTTATCAAGCCATGGAATATTTACCGTGGGGAAATAAACAAGGATTAGGCGAAATCACAGATCCGCCAATTAATGTGGCTAGAAAACATGTGGTCGTAATTGGTGGTGGAGATACCGGCGCAGATTGTTTAGGAACTGCAATTCGTCAAAAAGCTGCATCTGTAACTCAATTAGAAATTATGCCAAGACCATTAGATGAAAGACCTTCTTCGCAACCTTGGCCAACATATCCGATGATTTACAGAGTCTCTAGCGCCCATGAAGAACTAGATAATCGAGTTTTTAGTGTAAACACACAGGAATTTGTTGGCGATGGAAATGGAAATTTAAAGGCGCTAAAGATTGCTGAAGTTAAATTTGAAAATGGAAAGTTTGAACCAGTACCAGGAAGCGAAAAGGAAATTCCAGCTGACTTTGTTTTCATGGCGATGGGTTTTACTGGTCCAGAGAAATCCGCATTGCTTGAACAGCTTGAGGTTGAATTAGACGAACGCGGCAACATTAAACGCGATGTTAACTTCCAAACCAATCAGGAAGGAATTTTCGTCGCAGGCGATGCCGGCCGTGGACAATCACTAATTGTTTGGGCAATCGCAGAGGGTAGAAGCGCTGCCGCAGCGGTTGATAGCTACCTGGTAGGCGCCACCCAACTCCCAGCTCCGATTTTGCCAACAGATCGTCCGCTAACAGTTTAAGAATAGATACCAAACCGAAAAGGAAATTATGCGCCGCGCAAAAATAGTCTGCACCATGGGACCAGCAGTTGAAGCTCCGGAAAGAGTAAAATTGCTAATAGAAGCAGGCATGAACATGGCTCGCTTAAACCTCTCTCATGGAAGTTATGAGGAGCATCAAAATCGTTTGGATCGTGTTCGTGAAGCGGCAAAGCAAACTAAAACTCCAGTTGCAGTTTTAGTTGATTTACAAGGCCCAAAAATTCGTTTAGGTCGTTTTGCTGATGGCCCACATGATTTGGCACGTGGGGATATCTTTACAATTACAACTGATGACATTCAAGGCACTAAAGAGCGCGTAAGTACCACGTTTAAAAACCTTCCCGGGGATTGCAAACCAGGAGATCGTTTATTAATTGATGACGGCAAAGTCACCGTAGAAGTTATTGAAGTTAAAGGTAACGATGTAATTACCAAGTGCATCGAACCAGGTGCGGTTTCAAATAATAAAGGAATTAATTTGCCTGGCGTAGCAGTTTCAGTACCAGCACTTTCTGAAAAAGATAAAGAAGATTTGCGTTGGGGTCTGAAAGCTGGTGTTGATTTTATTGCACTTTCATTCGTGCGTGATGCGAAAGATATTAAAGATGTCCATGCAATCATGGACGAAGTAGGTATTCGCCTTCCAGTAATTGCGAAAATTGAAAAACCACAAGCCGTAGCAAATCTTGAAGAGATCGTGGCAGCATTTGATGGAATTATGGTTGCTCGAGGCGATCTTGGCGTTGAACTTCCAATCGAAGAAGTGCCATTAGTTCAAAAGCGTTGTGTTGCACTTGCGCGTGCTGCCGCGAAACCGGTTATCGTCGCAACTCAAATGCTTGATTCGATGATCACAAATAGCACGCCAACTAGAGCAGAGGCTACTGACTGCGCAAATGCCGTACTTGATGGCGCTGATGCTTTGATGCTTTCAGGGGAAACATCAGTTGGAGATTTTGCAATCGAAGCCGTCCAAACCATGGCTCGAATCATCTCTTATACCGAATCCAAAGCTTTAGAGCGCATCACACCGCTTGATGCAAAACCAACCACTAAAGGTGGCGCAATCACTAAAGCGGCAACTGAAATTGGTGCCACTTTAAATGCTAAATATTTAGTTGCATTTACTGAATCAGGCGAATCCGCACGTCGAATGGCAATGTTCCGTAGCCCAATCCCAATTTTGGCGTTAACGCCAGAAGAGGGGACCTTCAACAGATTGGCTCTAAGTTGGGGAGTAGAACCGGGAATTGTGGCGACCGTTTCGCATACAGATGACATGGTGAAGCAGGTTGATCAATATTTAATCGAGAAGCGTGAAGCTCAAGTCGGAGATACTGTTGTTATCGTGGCAGGTGCACCTCCAGGAATTCCAGGTTCGACAAATGCGGTTCGCGTTCACGTCATTGGTGATGCGGCAGCCGGTCGCGCCGCCGCTTATCGTTAATTTCTTTAACGCTAACCGATACCATAAACTGCTCTCCACATGTTATTAACATGTAAAGGGCCTCGGTACTCCAACGGTAGAGAGGGCAGTCTCAAACACTGCATAGTGTCGGTTCGAATCCGACTCGGGGCACATGAAGATTCTCGTTGCTGAGGATGAGGCGTTAATTCGCCTTGATCTTGTAGAAATGTTGCGCGAAGCTGGCTATGAAGTAATCGCTGAAGCAGGCAACGGCAAAGAGGCGATTGATTTAAATGAAAAACATAATCCTGATTTAGCAATCTTGGATATAAATATGCCAATCATTGATGGTTTAACTGCAGCAGAAACAATAGTCAAAACTACTCCAGTTTTAATGTTAACCGCATTTAGTCAACGCGAATTAGTCGATCGTGCAAATGCTGCCGGAGTAATGGCTTATGTTGTTAAGCCATTCACAATTAACGATTTGATTCCCGCTATCGAAATTGCTTCAAGTAGATATGCGCAGATGTCTGCGCTAGTTGATGAAGTCGCTAATTTAAGCGAACGTTTAGAAACTAGAAAATTAATTGATCGCGCCAAAGGAATCTTGATGCAAGCGCTAAATCTTTCAGAACCCGAAGCATTTTCGTGGATTCAAAGAGCAGCGATGGATCGTCGCTTGACTATGAAAGAAGTGGCTTTAGCGGTGATTTCTCCTGATGCCGCCCCAGAACGCTAGTTTCTGATTTCCATCTTCATTTCGTGACCAAATCGCAATAATTCGCCCTTATTTCACGCGTAGATATATATAGGTGCGAAATCTTCGCATGTTGTCTAACTGTTACCCGCCCCTTTATTCTTACGCCCTCCCTTCCCGGGAAATTACGAAAGGTATTAAATGAACAAGAAGATCCAACGCGGTCTTGCCGTTGCGACTGCTGCAGCTCTCGCATTCGGTGTTGCAGTTACCTCACAGGCTAACGCAGCAGGAAAGACTGTTTATCTTGCTTACCAGGGTCCACTATCTGGTGGCGAAGCTTCAACAGGTACTGACGAGCAGAACGCTGTTAAGTACGCAATCAAGCTTTTCAACGCAGCTAACCCACAGTTCAATGTGCAGTTAGTTTCAGTTGATGATCAAGGAGATCCATCAGAAGCTGCAAAGGTAGCTCCTGCAATTG
>VEQG01000048.1 GCA_018883345.1 Candidatus Nanopelagicaceae bacterium | reverse complement strand
ATTACTGACAGTGGTTCGCTAAAGGAAATCACTGATAAGTGGCTCGGAGCAACTGCGGGTGCACCGGTACTTTCATAATTTCCTCTAAAGTATCTACATGTTTAAAGGCAAGAGGCGCTTGGCAACAGGCGCCTCTTCTGCTTTTCCAGCTGCAGCCCATCAACCAAGTTCAGTGGAAATTGCAAGACAAGAATCTAGGAGACGAAAGAATCGCAAGAATCGAGCAATATCTGCAGTATCTAGTTTTCTAGTGCTGGGCACTTTAGTTTTGATTGTGGTGCTATCGCCTGGATTTAAAACATTAAGAGATACCTTCTTTGATTGGGCCTATGGAGTAGAAGTACTTCCTAAAGTAATTCTCGGGTTTACTACAAATATTTTCCTGACCATTATTGCTTCAATCCTGGTTGGAACAATCGCACTGTCAATCGCTCTTGTGCGAACATCTAAATCCCCGGCACTTGCGCCAATTAGATTTCTTGCCACGGCCTACGTGGATGTCTTTAGATCTATTCCTTTGATTCTTGTTATCTTATTAGTCGGTTTTGGAATCCCGGCTTTGCAAATATCTGGCCTGACTTCAAATGTATTGATTCTCGGCACCTTGGCAGTTGTAATTACCTATTCTGCATATGTAGCCGAGGTAATCAGAAGCGGAATTTTGAGTGTTCACCCGTCACAGAAAGCAGCAGCACGCTCATTGGGATTAAATAATTGGCAGACCTTGCGCCATGTGGTCTTGCCGCAAGCGTTACGTAAAGTCACTCCGCCTTTGTTAAATGATTTAGTAGCTCTAATTAAAGATACCGGTTTAGTTTCGATTTTAGGTGTCACCGACGCCGTCCGTGCTGCCCAAATTGAAACTTCTCGTTCATTTAATTACACCCCATATATAACGGCGGCAGTGCTATTTTTATGCATCACTATTCCTTTGACACGTTTTACTGATCGCTCATTACGTAAGAGTTTGAGCGCACAGAATGCGCAGGGGCAAGCATGAGTTTGTTACGCGTCGAAAAGCTACGTAAGACTTTTGATAATCTGGTAGTACTTGATTCAATTTCCTTTGAAGTACCGGATAAAACTGTAACTGCGCTAATTGGCGCTTCCGGTAGTGGAAAATCCACTTTGCTTCGTGCAATTAACTTACTTGAACTAGTTGATGATGGTCAGATTTTCTTCGACGGCCAAGATATAACTGCAGTTGAAACTGACGCTGATATCGTACGAAGAAAGCTCGGGATGGTGTTTCAATCTTTTAATCTATTCCCGCATAAGACGGTACTTGAAAATATTACATTGGCGCCGATGATGGTACATGGAATAAATAAAGAGCAAGCCGAAAGCGAAGCGCGTGACCTGCTTAAGAAATTTGGCTTGTTAGAAAAAGTTGATCAATATCCAGACCGTCTATCTGGTGGACAACAACAGCGCGTAGCAATAATTAGGGCGATGGCGGTAAAACCTAAGTTGTTACTTTTGGATGAAATTACCTCAGCGCTTGATCCGGTACTTGTAAACGAAGTTCTTGAAACGGTACGGGAGTTAAAAAATGATGGTGTGGCAATCGTGATGGCCACTCATGAAATGGGATTTGCAAAGCAGATTGCAGATCAAGTCTGCTTCCTCTACCAAGGTCGTATTCTTGAAAGAGGAGATGCATCAATGCTTACATCGCCTAAAGCGGCGGAAACCAAGGAGTTCTTGCTCCGGGTTCAACAAGCTGGCCGTTTGTAATAAACTCTGCGCAGGTCACGAGTTCCAGGTAAAAGCCCCGGCTAACTGGACGGCAACCCTCCACCGCGGCGGGGTGCTCCGGGTGACGACCAGATCGATTGAATTTTTCATTCGATAAGCGCGACGAGGAGTAAGTAATTGCCAATTCCAAATGTGACTGGCGCTTGGCTAGACGGTGAAGCTCCAGGTGATCGTAAATTTATAAAAGTTGGTGACATCGCTCTGGAATCAGGCGAGGTAATTTCTGATGTGACCATTGCATATCAATCTTGGGGCGAATTAAATTCCAATAGAGATAATGCAATTTTAGTAAATCATGCTTGGACCGGCTGGTCTGATGTCGAAAGCTGGTGGCCAAATCAAGTTGGCCCTGGAAAACCACTAGATACAGATAAATATTTTGTAGTTTGCCCTAATGTAATTGGCGGCTGTCAGGGATCAACTGGTCCGGCATCAATTGCACCAGATGGAAAATTTTATGGTTCTCGTTTTCCATCATTAACTATTCGCGACATGGTTAGCGCGGAAGTTGCTTTCAGCGAGGCGCTTGGAATTAAGAAATATGTACTTGCTTGCGGACCTTCACTTGGCGGAATGCGCTCTTTGGAGTGGGCAGTTCAATATCCTGAGCGAATCGGCGGAATCTGCACTATTGGCAGTTCTGCGGTAGCAACTGGTGATCAAATTGGATCTGTTTCCATTCAAGTTCATGCAATCAAAAGCGATCCAAATTTCAATAATGGTGACTATTACCAACAAAAGAATGGCCCAGAGGTTGGTATGGGAATTGCCAGAAAAATTGCGCACCTTACCTTTAGGACCGAAATTGAAATGGATATGCGTTTTGGTCGAGAGTTGCAAGGAGATGATACGGGTCGCTTTGCAGTCGAGTCATATCTTGATCATCAAGCCAACAAATTGGCGCAGAGATTTGATGCCAATACCTACATTATTTTGGGTGAGGCTATGAATAGCCATGACATCGGTCGCGACCGAGGTGGGGTAGCGGCAGCGCTTTCAACCATCACAGTGCCGGTGATGGTGGTTTCAATTGATACCGATCGCCTCTTTCCGCCACGTCTTCAGCAAGAGCTGGCCGAGCTAACTCCCGGTTCGAAGCTTGAAATGCTCAGTTCGCCCTTTGGCCACGATGGCTTTTTGGTCGAATCAGATGCGATGGGAAGCC
>VEQG01000001.1 GCA_018883345.1 Candidatus Nanopelagicaceae bacterium | reverse complement strand
GCACCAATGGCTCTGTGTTAATTGGAGATGCCGAGATTCAGAGTTATTCCAAAAGATACTTAACTCCGTTTGGTGAATTTATTCCTTTTCAATCATTAATTGAGAAGATAAATGACAAGGCATCAAGAGTGATTCCATATATTCCAGGTGAATCTCCATATTTATTCAGCAACAAAGCAGGGAAATTTCGAACTTTAATTTGTTATGAATTGCTCTCTGATAAGCAAGCGCGCACCGAGATGGCTGATGCTGAATTTATCGTGGTTCAGACCAATAATGCGACCTATTTTGAAACTTGGCAGTTGGAGCAAGAGCTCGCAATTGCCCAGGCTCGAAGCGCTGAAACTTCGCGCGAGAGTGCCTATGTGTCAACAACAGGTGGTACCTCAATAATTGATAGTCGCGGGAAAATCCAAAAGAGTTTAAATAAATATGAAAATCAAGCACTCATAGGAAAAATCCAAAAGCGAAGTGGTGAAACACCAGCTACCAAATATGGTTCGACTTTAGAATTTCTAATCTTAGGTGCCGGATTACTTCTTCTTTTTGATAAATCCCGCCGGACATTTAGGGTTTAATCCAATTATTTGTTTTGAATTATTTACTTTAATGCAGGTTATTGTTTTGAGTTTGGCTACTTGGCTCTTTAGGTAAGCAATATTTGAAACAAATTCTCCTTGTTCTTCTTCGCAATAAGCCAGTAAGGCTTCCAAATCTGAATTAGGATTCTTTACACCACTGTAGATAATCGCAGTGGTATCGAGGAAATCTTTCCAGACTGAATTGAATTGTTTCAACGTCACAGGATCTTTAGCTAACTTGGCTTTCAGTGCTAGAAACTCGGTTTTATCTGCCTCGAACAATGGGAAGTAGACCTGCTCAATCTTGGTAATCAATTGTTCCCTGGTTGGAGATTCAGATCGAGCCATCGGGGCGGAAAATCCAAGAAGCAACGTAAAGATTGTGATGGAAATTGTCAGGAAGCGTTTCATAGGTAAATTTTAGTTTTTGCGGGATTCAAATAGGCGTTTTATTAAAGGGCTTGCACTCAGTAGAATTGGAAACATGGAACTTCAGAAGGTCATTCTCTATTACGGCTTTGCGCCGATTGCTGATCCCGATGCAGTTCGTTTATGGCAGCGCCATTTATGCGAAACACTCGGAATCAAGGGAAGAATATTGATTTCAAAACATGGCATTAATGGCACGCTCGGTGGCGATATGTCCGCTCTAAAGAAATATGTTCGCCAAACCAAGGAATATCCAGGCTTTAAGAAAATTGATTTTAAATGGTCCGATGGCACCGGCAATGACTTCCCTAGGCTTCGAGTGCGCGTTAGAGATGAATTAGTGGCTTTCGGTGCTCCAGATGAAATAGAAGTAGATATCAATGGCGTTATAAATGGTGGCAAACATCTAAAACCATACGAAGTCGACAAATTAGTTGCTGAACGCGGTAGCGATGTGGTCTTTTTTGATGGCCGTAATGCATTTGAGGCAAAAATTGGAAAGTTTAAAGATGCCGTAGTGCCAGATGTTGTAACTTCGCGCGATTTCATCAAAGAGATCGAAAGTGGAAAATATGACGACTTAAAAGATAAACCCGTAGTCACATATTGCACCGGCGGAATTAGATGTGAAATTCTCTCAGCAGTGATGGTAAATCGCGGCTTTAAAGAGGTTTATCAGATTGATGGTGGAATCGTTCGTTATGGCAATAAATTCGCGGATTCATCGCATTGGGAAGGCTCGCTATACACCTTTGATGATCGCATGACTATCGACTTTAGTGATGAGACCAAAGTAATTGGAAAATGTGATTCTTGCCAAGCGCCCACAAAAAACTTTTATAACTGTTCTAATCCGCAATGTCATGAGCTGTTCTTGCTTTGTGATAGCTGCAAGAATGATGATAAAAATCTTGCGTGCGTACATGATGTTTCGCGTAGTCATAAAGAAGAGCTAATCGGTTAATGACAACTCCGTGGGTTGTAGGTCCGCTCCCCGACCAAACAATTTCCTATGGTGATGCAATTGATCAAGTAATTGAGTTTTATAACGGAACCGGCCCTCTAGTCACGTTGATTCATGGGGGTTATTGGCGTCCTACTCATAACCGAGAACATATGCGTGCGCTTGCTGCAAAATTAGCCGAAAACGGTTTTCGGGTAGCAAATATCGAATATCGCCGAGATCCCGGAAGTCCAGAGAAACTCTTTCAAGATGTTGATGCTGCCCTTTCCAGTTTAAATGGCTCGATAGCGCTAATCGGCTTTTCAGTTGGTGGTCAATTGGCGTTAATAGGTAAAAGTGACGCTCATAAATTAATTTTGCTTGCCCCAATCACTGACTTGCAACGAACTAAGAGCGAAAATTTAGGAGAAGGTGCGGTCGAAATATTTTTTGGAGACTGCGAACTTAAGCAATTTGACCCAATGCAGAAAAATTACGACCAACATCTTTACATTATTCATGGTGATGCTGACGATCGAGTGCCTTTAGAACACTCAAGAGATTTTGCCCGTGCAAAAGGCGCATCTTTAATGGAGGTAACAGGCGCGGACCATTTTGCAATGGTGGACCCAGATGGCCTTGCATTTTCATTAATTTTGCAGACCCTGTTATCAAAGTGATACCGAGTTTCGTTTTATTTGCAAAAGGACTTGCCTAAACTCGCCGACGTGAGTTCGCAAGCCTTAGCAGCAGGGCGTAAGAGATTGGCCGATGCGCTAGCTAGCGACCCAGATTTAGATTCCTTGCTAGACCGTTTTGATAATTGGTCGAAGGATCTTTGGGATGGCTTAGACGCCGTATATGACGGACACAGAACGCTGCCTCAAGTAATAGAAGTGATTGCGCGAATTCATAAGGGGCGATCAGCACCGCTTCGACAGCGTGATAATCAAAGAATTTTGCAATCAGATTGGTATCAAGATCCTAAATCTATTGGGTACGTTTGCTATACCGATTTGTTTGCAGGTGATTTGCAAGGAATTAGATCAAAGATTTCTTATTTAAAAGAGTTGGGCATTACTTATCTTCACTTGATGCCGCTTCTAAATCCACGTCCAGGTAATAGTGATGGTGGCTACGCGGTGATGGATTACAAATCCGTTCGCCCGGATCTAGGAACCATGGAAGATCTTGCAGAGCTGGCAGACGATCTATATAAATCTGGGATTTCTTTAACCCTCGATTTAGTACTCAATCATGTGGCCAAAGAGCATGAATGGGCCGTGCGGGCTCGAGCGGGTGAAGCGAAATATGAAGAATATTTCTACACATATCCTGATCGAAAAATTCCAGATCAATATGAAGAGACTTTGCCAGAAATTTTTCCAACTTTTGCTCCAGGAAACTTTACCTTCAATAAAGAGATGAATAAGTATGTCTGGACTACATTTAATGAATTTCAATGGGATGTAAATTGGTCAAATCCAAATTTATTCTTGGAGTATGTAGACATTATTGGTTACCTAGCTAATCAAGGCACTGATTGCGTTCGACTGGATGCCATTGCATTTATCTGGAAGCGCCTTGGTACAAATTGCCAGAACCAACCAGAAGTTCACTCGATAACTCAAGCACTGCGAGCGATTTCCAAGATTGTCTCGCCTGCTCTGATTTTCAAGGCTGAGGCGATTGTTGGACCACAAGATGTAGTTCATTACCTTGGGCAGGGTAAACACGCTGGAAAAGTTTCAGACTTGGCATATCACAATTCATTAATGGTGCAGATTTGGTCTGCATTTGCAGCACGCGATGGGCGATTACTTGATACCGCGCTTTCTCGTTTTGCGCCGGTACCTACCACGAGCGCATGGGCCACGTACCTTCGTTGCCATGATGACATTGGCTGGGCAATTGATGATTCTGATGCGCATGCAGCTGGGATAAATGGTCACGCTCATAGGAATTTCTGCGCAGATTTTTATGGCAATGAATTTAAAGGTTCTTTTGCAAGAGGAGTACATTTCCAATCTAACCCTCTTACAGGTGATCGCAGGACATCCGGAAGTGCAGCTAGTTTGATTGGAATACAGCGCGCTATCGAGAATAAAGATGCTGCGGATTTAAGCACTGCAATAAATCGCTTAATTTGCGCTTATGCCATTGTTTTCGGATTTGGTGGTATGCCGTTGCTTTATATGGGTGATGAAATCGGTATGTTAAACGATGAAAGTTACAAAAATGATCCAGCTAAAGCTGATGATAATCGTTGGATACATAGACCAAAAATGGATTGGGAGTTGGTGCAAAGCGCGCAGAATGGCGATGGTGTCGCAGGTCGAGTGTTTACTGCAATTTCAGCGTTAATAAATGCGCGTAAGAACTTGAATTCAATTCACGCCAGTGTTACTGCTGAAACTGAAACTCAAAATGATGGAGCCATTCTTTTAATTCGTAGAAAGCATGCGGCTGGCACATTGACACAGATTTACAACTTGACTGAAAAGACTCAATATTTAGATACATTTAATGTTGCATTTGGTGACCGCATTGAGGCAATAAGCGGGCGTAAGATGCATTTTGCAGGACAGGTAGCAGTGCCGCCGTATGCTGCTTGGTGGATTCACGAATAACTAAATTTTAGTTATTTTTTTGAATTTTTACTCTGTTCAATCTCACCAACTAGCTTGAATTGACCATCGCCAAGTTGTCCTTGCGCTGCGTAAAGTTCAAGCTTTGATCGAGTATCAGCAATATCTAAATTGCGCATAGTTAATTGACCAATGCGATCAACAGGTCCAAATGCGGCATCTTCGGTACGTTCCATTGAAAGTTTCTCTGGGTGATAACTAAACGCTGGTCCTTCGGTGTTAATAATTGAGTAATCATCCCCGCGACGTAAACGCAATGTCACCGTGCCAGTTACAGCAGATGCCACCCAACGAGTTAGAGATTCGCGGAGCATTAATGATTGTGGATCAAACCAACGACCTTCGTATAACAAACGGCCAAGGCGTCGACCTTCAGCGTGATAATTAGCGATGGTATCTTCGTTGTGAATCGCGGTTATTAAACGCTCGTAAGCAATAAAGAGCAGCGCCATGCCGGGTGCTTCATAAATGCCGCGGCTCTTCGCTTCGATGATTCGATTCTCAATCAGATCTGACATTCCTAAGCCATGGCGACCGCCAATGTTATTGGCTTCTTTCATCAGCTCAACAACATCTTCAAAACGTTTGCCATTGATTGCGACAGGTCGACCCTGGGCGTACTCAATGGTTACATCTTCAGAATCGATTTTCACAGATGCATCCCAGAACTTAACACCCATAATTGGATTAACAATCTCTAAACTTGAATTTAGGAATTCAAGAGATTTTGCTTCATGTGTAGCGCCTAAGATATTTGCGTCAGTTGAATAAGCCTTCTCTACGCTATCTCGGTATGGCAGTTTGTGCTTGACCAAATATTCTGACATTTCTTTTCTGCCACCTAATTCAGTTACGAATTGCTGGTCAAGCCAAGGCTTATAAATACGTAGCGATGGATTTGCAAGTAATCCATAGCGATAAAAACGTTCAATGTCATTACCTTTATAGGTAGAACCATCTCCCCAAATTGAAACTTGGTCTTCAAGCATCGCACGAACCAAAAGAGTTCCGGTTACCGCGCGACCAATTGGAGTGGTATTGAAATATTGTTTGCCGCCAGAACGGATATGGAAAGCGCCGCATGCAATTGCTGCCAAACCTTCTTCGACCATTGCGGTCTTGCAATCTACAAGTCTTGATCCTTCAGCGCCATATTCCTTTGCGCGACCCGGCACTGATGCAATGTCTGGCTCGTCGTATTGACCAAGATCAGCTGTGTATGTAAATGGAATTGCACCATTGTTTCGCATCCATGCGACTGCTACAGAGGTATCTAGACCTCCGGAGAAAGCGATACCAACACGTTCTCCGACTGGAAGTGAGCCAAGTACTTTAGACATAGCACGCAGTCTAACGCCTAGGACAATTTGCTAACAATTTATTAAAAATGCGCGGAAATATCTCTAAGTTGTTGTGTGTGGCCCACTAAATGGCTATCTGCTTTTTCAAAAAGTTCACTTAGAGTTATTGGGCCAAGCTCCGGATGATTGGAAAGCTTATCCCAATCTGCGTCAGTTGCATTTGTAAATACTTCTGAAACCATTGCTCTTATCCCAACTATTGCTGCCAATGAAGTTTTCACTTGGCGCTTTGCGTAGTTAACTCGCTCTGGATACGCCTCTTCATCGAATGGTTGGATACTTGGCGAAATATCACCTATTGCATGTAAATATCGTGATGCGAAATGTAGCTCTCCATCTGCAACATGATGAACCACATATGCCGCAGACCAGCCACCGTCAACCATGGTGTATCGATGCGCTTCTGGAATTGTGGAAAGCACTTCTTGGAATTCTTTACCGTGTGCTGCAAATCTATCTAATCTGTTTTGGCTGGTCATGGACTAAAGTTTAGCCGTGAATAAGTGGTGGAATGAAGCGGTTATCTATCAAATTTACCCGCGCTCATTTCAAGACAGCAATGGCGATGGTGAAGGCGACCTAAAGGGCATCACTTCTCGCCTTGATTATGTAAAAGCGCTCGGGGTTGATGCAATTTGGCTAAGTCCCTTCTACAAAACCCCCAATAAAGATGGCGGCTATGATGTGGCAGATCCACGAGATGTCGATCCAAGATTTGGCACTTTAGAAGATGCTAGGAAGCTTTTCGAAAAAGCGCACTCCATAGGACTAAGAGTCGTCGTCGATATTGTGCCAAATCATTTTTCAAGTGAGCACAAATGGTTTAAAGAGGCGCTTAAATCGCCAAAAGGTTCCGAAGCCAGGAATCGATTTCATTTTTATGATGGCAAGGATGCAAATACTCCTCCGAACAATTGGATCTCTTTGTTTGGTGGACCAGCTTGGACCCAGATTGCAGATGGTCAATGGTATTTACATCTCTTTGATTCGTCCCAGCCAGATTTAAATTGGGACAATCCAGAAGTTGCAGAAGATTTTGAAGAAACTATTAGATTTTGGATTGATTTAGGCGCTGATGGGTTTCGCATCGATGTGGCTCATGGTCTGGCAAAAGAAGATATTCATGTTGATCATTACGATCCGCAAGGATTAAGCGATGCCCTTCGCCTGGATGTTTTGATGGAAGTTGAAAAACGTAACTCATATTTAGCCAAAATCCCATTTTTTGATCGTGATGGCGTCCATGAAATTTACAGAAAATGGCGAAAGATTTTTGATTCTTATGGCGATAGAGAGATTATGGCGGTAGCTGAAGTTTGGGTGCACCCACCAAAACGAGCTACTTTGTATGTCAGGCCAGATGAACTACATCAATTCTTTAATTTTGATGTTATGAATGCGCCATTTGATTCCGAGTATTTATATAAATCAATTTCAGATATGTTGAATTTAGTTAAAGAACAGAGCGCCTGGCCAACTTGGTGCCTTTCAAATCATGATTCAGAGAGAGTCGCTTCACGAATCGGAAGCCAGGCAGCTCGAGCGATGGCACTTTTCGTGTTGGGATTACCAGGTTCTGCCTATATTTATAACGGTCAAGAGTTAGGTCTTCCTTCTGGGGAAATGTCAGATTCAGATCGACAAGATCCAATTTTCTTCCGTACAAATGGAAAGCAAAAAGGGCGCGACGGCGCACGTGTTCCTATGCCATGGTCAGGTGAAACCTCACCATTTGGATTCACGAACGGTAAACCTTGGTTGCCGCTTCAAAACGATTGGAAAGAATTTACAGTTGAGCATGAATTAGCTGATTTAAACTCATCTCTAAATCTTTACAAGCGCGCACTTGAATTACGTAAGGAGTATTTCCTAGGAAGTGGAGAGCTTACTTGGACCAGAACTAATGGTCTGCTTTCGTATAAGCGAGGCAAAGTTGAAGTATTAATCAATATCTCTGATCAAGAAATACCAATTTCTGGAAAAGTTATATTAGCCAGCCAAACAATTGCTGACGTTTTACCACCAGCAACTGCGATTTGGCTATTGTCCTAAATGTTTAATTGATTCGCGATTGTGATCTTTGCTCTTCTCGTGAATTTTACGTAGTTGAAGCTCAAAGCTCTTCACTGCAATATCAAATGCAGCTACATCATTAAATTCGGATGCTTCCGAACGAACTAAAGGGCCTGCACCTTTTGCAGTTAAAATAACTTTGTGTGAATGTTTGCCTTGTTTTGGGTTCTGTTCATGAATTATTTCAACTTCAATACGATCCATTAACACATTAAAACGACCGAGCGCTTTTAATTTTTCAGTTGCAATATCTTTAAAATCATCCGCTAAATGAGCTTGTCGAGTATGAAAAACAATTTGCATTTGTAAAACCCTTCTAATCGTGAATCAGGTTGGGTGTTACTGGTAAGTCTAGACTTAAGCGTCCTCAAATTCATCATCGTCTGCCCAAACCGTTGCAGGCGAATCTTCTTGCTTTTCTACCCATGAAAGAAATGATCCGACCGCTTTAAATGCCAGCACCGAAAAGGTTGCAAGCGCAGCGATACGTCGGAAGAACTTCATGGCTAAATTGTATCTAAAGCTTGCTTAATGTCATCCCAGAGGTCTTCAACGTTCTCTATGCCAACACTCACGCGAATTAAAGATTCTGGTACAACTTCGCTCTCAATTGGCCAACGCCTGCGTCTCTCCCAAAGGGTCTCGACTCCACCCAAACTGGTTGCATTGGTAATTAGCTTTGCAGCATTACAGACGCGTTCTGTCTCTTCTCCGCTAGCTTTAACTTCAAATGAGAAGACTGCACCAAAACCTCTCATAAAGCTCTTAGCGCGCTCATGCTGTGGATCGGTTGGTAAACCTGGGTAGCGCACTCTAGAAACCTTTGGATGCTCAGATAATCGTTTAGCAAGTTCGAGGGCAGATTCAGAACCGCGTTGCACTCGGATCGCAAAGGTTCGTATGCCACGTAGCGCAAGCCAAGCTTCCATAGGACCAGCAATTGCACCGCCTAATTTTCTTTGAGTTTCAATTCTTGTAAACAGCGCATCGTCTTTTGTTGAAATAGCACCCATCAAAATATCACTATGCCCCGCCAAGAATTTAGTTACTGAATTCATAACTAGATCAGCGCCCATAGCTAGCGGATTTTGATTTAAAGGTGTGGCAAAAGTGTTATCGACGGCAACCCCAATGCCCGCTTGCTTAGCAGCCTTAATGAGAGTTGGAAGATCTGCCACTTCTAAACATGGATTAGTTGGAGATTCCAACCAGAGCAGCTGTGTTCCCGGAATCGCAGCAATCACTTCTGAAGTATTTGCTACATCAACAAATCTAACTTCTAATCTTCCGCTTTCGTTTAGCATCTTTAGTACTGTCATTGTGCCGCTATAACCTTGATTGGAAGCAGTTACTACCGCGCCAACCGGCAAAATATTAAATACCGCATTAATTGCAGCCATACCTGAACTAAAAATCAAAGTTCGGCCACCTTCTAATTGGCTAATTGCATCTTCAACTGCCAACCAAGTTTGATTTCCGTATCTTCCGTAACCTAGCGGACCGCCTGCGCGAAAAGTTGAAGTAAATTGCACATCAGGATTTAGTGAAGCGTCCGGTGTATGTTCCGGGCGTCCCGCGGTAACCGCAATAGTTTCAGGCTTTTTCATGGGAAAAGATTACTTGCTTTGCAAGACTGCCATCGCAGCATTGTGTCCAGGAATGCCGCTCACTCCTCCGCCACGTTTTGCGCTTGCACCGCAGATAAATACATTTGGCAGATTAGTCTCAACGCCCCACTTGCCGACCTCTTCATCACTTTCAGCAAAGGGAAGGGATAAATCTTTATGGAAAATATTGCCCCTAGGTAAAAATAAATCGGCTTCCAGATCAAGCGGGGACTTTGCCTCGAGACATGGTTTGCCATCGTTACTGTATGCCAGAACTTCTTCCAGCGGTTCAGCTAAGTATTTATTTAGCCCTGCAATTGCGCTATCTACAACTGATTTTGTGGTGGTCTTATTGTCTTCTTCAAAAGCAGTTGCTGGGGTATGCAATCCAAAGAGAGTTAGAGTTTGAAAGCCGGCAGCTTGCAATTCTGGGCTAAGAATTGTTGGGTCTGTGAGCGTATGGCAATACATCTCAGCTGGAATTACATCTGGAATACCGCCAATCAAAGCTTGGTCATAAGCTCTTTCTAACTCTGAGAAACTTTCATTTAGATGTAAGGTGCCTGCAAAGGCCAGCTTAGGATCAATTCCAGATTTGAGTTGCGGTAAACGCTTCAGCAATAGATTAATCTTGATTTGAGAGCCTTCTAGACTGCCACGGCTTTCAATTTTATTTGTTACAAACTCAGGGGCAGCATTTGAAAGAAAATACTTTGCTTGGAATTTTCGATTATTGATATCGGTAACTTGAACGCCGGTTTCGTCGGCATCAATATCAATAACTTTTGCGGAACATTCAATATCAACACCATTTGAAATTGCGACCCGATGTAGTTCGGCAACAAAAGCACCCATGCCACCTTGAGGCACTTTCCATTCGCCAGTGCCATTACCGATTAAGTGATACAAGAAGCAGTTGTTTGCTTGCATTCCGTATGCGGATGAGAGAGTTCCGATGAGCGCATCGGTTAGAACAACACCACGTACTAAATCATTCTTGAATTTTTCCGTAATAACGTGGCCTATTGGATTCTCAATCAACTGATCCCAAATTTGTGGCATCGCAATTTGAGTATTTAAATCAGCACTACTTCTTAAAGGTTCCAACATGCTTGGAGCAATTCGCTTGGCAAATTTCTCAATTTCACCATAAAACTCTTGCCAGGCTATAGCTTCTTTATCGCCACTAGGTAATCTGCTAAACGAATCTGCAGTCTGCTGATCCCACTGCCGTGAAATCAGCAATCCCCCATCTTGATATGGCGTAAACGATGAAATATTCCGAGATAAATTCTTGAAACTAAGTCCTAGATCCGAGATTATTTTGTCTGGCAGGAGCGCAATTAAGTATGAATAACGAGATAAGCGGGCTTCGTAATCTTCGAAAGCTTTAACACTTTGAGTAGCGCCACCTATTTGTTCCTGCGCCTCAAGAATCAAAACTTTCTTGCCAGCTTTTGCTAAGTAATTTGCAGCGACTAAACCATTGTGACCGGCGCCAGCAATGATTACGTCGTAGGAAGTCATAGAGATTTGACCATCCTATTTACGGCTTCGGCAAGCACGGATTCACTTGTTGCCAAATTGATTCGAACAAATTGCGATGCGCTGGCTCCATAAATCTTGCCAGCATTAAATGCCACTTTTCCTTTCTCAAGAAAAACTTGAGATGGATCCTCACCCAAACCTAACCCGCTGACATCTACCCAAGCCAGATATGAACACTTAGGAATTTCATATTTTGCCGCTGGCAGCTGAGTATCTAAAAGTGTTTTTAGGTAATGTGCATTTGATTCAATAGTTGAAATCGCCCCAGCCAGCCATTCATCACCTTTGTTAAAAGCCTCTACTGCCGCAAAGGCACCTAGAATCGAAGAACGATAATGCACTGACATCGGCATCTTTGCTAGCAATTCATGCATCTGAGCACTTTGAGAGACAATCAAAGCCGACTTTAAGCCAGCAATATTAAAAGCTTTACTTGCGCTGGTTACGCATATTCCTACTTCAGCGGCTTCTGGAGAAACGGATAGAAATGGCACAAATTCATGTTCCGAAAGCGCAAGTGGTCCATGTATCTCATCACTAATAACAACTACACCGTATTTTTTAGCTAATTGCGCAAATTTAGATAATTCTTCTCGAGAGTAAATACGTCCCAGAGGATTATGAGGTGAGCAGAGAGCATGAACTTTCAATCCGGATGCATAGATTTTTTCTATCGCATCAAAATCTACAGACCAATTTAATCCATTCTGAATGAACGGGACATCAATTAATTCAACTTTGGTCTCTTTAATCCAATTGTAAAAATTCTGATAGATCGGAGAATTCACTAAAACTTTATCGCCAGGCTGCGTGGTGGCACGTAAAACTTCCACCATTCCAACGCCAACATCTGTGCATAATCTGACATATTCAGGGTTTACATCCCAATTCCAGTGACGTTTTGAAAAATCTGAAAATGCTTTACCGAGCTCTGGGATTGAACTGAGATATCCCATATCTGAGTGAGAAATCATCTGCATCAAAATATCTTGGATTGGCTGAGCTACTGGAAAGTCCATCTCTGCAACGAATAACGGCAAGACATCTGAGGGAAAGCCGCGCCATTTTTCACTGCGGTGAGTTCGCATTTCAGCAAGCGGCAGCGCTTCGATTTTCATGTTGTCAGAGTAATACAGAGCGGCTTAATCCGCAGTAATTTTACGGGTCGAATTACGCACAATTAGTGAAGTAGG
Organism: Candidatus Nanopelagicaceae bacterium; assembly: GCA_018883345.1. Lineage (GTDB taxonomy): Bacteria > Actinomycetota > Actinomycetes > Nanopelagicales > Nanopelagicaceae > ZLKRG08. Next base: position 103,511 of record VEQG01000001.1, on the reverse strand, counting down.
CAAGGTTAAGTCAGGCATATCAGAATCCGGCTTCTTTAACTTTTCCATAATTGACCAAGCGGCCATCTCGCCCATCATCTGCACGGGCTGTTCGATAGTTGTTAAGTCAAAGTATTCAGCCATTTCGTGATTATCAAAACCAACAATTGAAATATCGTCCGGAACTTTCAAGCCATGTTTTTTGATTGCTTGAATTGCACCAATAGCCATTTCATCTGATTCGCAGAAAATTGCAGTTGGGCGATTTCGTCGCGCTAGCAATTCACCCATAACTTGCATCGCAGTTGCTGCTTGGAAATCTCCAATAACTTCAAGCATTGGATCGAACTCTATCCCGCTCTCTTCTAAGACTTGCAAGAAACCAATTCGACGATCTCTTGGAACTGGAAATTGATATGGGTTGTTGTTAATTCCGCCAATCAAACCAATTCGCTTATGACCTTGGTTAACCAAATGTTGTGTTGCAACTCTTGCGCCAGCAACGTCATCTATGCGTACGCTAGATACTCTTTTATCTGAAGTGCCGACTAGCGCGGTGGGAATATTTAGATCCAATATGGATTGGAATTCAACTTCACTTAACGGCACGCTGATTGAAATTAGAGCGTCTACGCGACCTCTTAAATATTCATCTTTAAAAATGCGATTTCGATCGTTGTTTTGATTGATGTTATAAACCAGTAAATCAAGACCAGCCTCTTGCAGGGCTTGCTCTGCGCCTTGAATTACTTTTGCAAAATACCAGCGGCTAATGTACGGCGCGATAATTCCAACACTGTTTGCTCGTTTAGATTCAGTATTTTTTCCAGTATTTAATGTGTAATTTAATTTCTTGGCAGCTGCTTCAATCTTTGCTCTAGTTTCAGGATTAACATGTTGCATTGCCCGAAGTGCACGCGAAACGGTTGCGGTTGAGACTCCCGCCTCTCTCGCCACATCCTTAATGCCGGCCATTGCTTAGCTCCTAAATATATGTAAAACTCTGCAAGTACATGTAAACCGAGTGCAAACGTTACATGGTTATGAAACTTTTCATAAGGGGGGCCTTTGATCACGCAGGCGCGGATGCGAAAAATTGTTCAAGAGATTGCGCATACCGATAAGCGATTCGCAAAGGTTATAGAAACTTCAGAGCTCTGCGACATCGGAACCAGCAATCCCGAACGTAGCCATTTCGAAACTTTAGTCTCATCAGTTATTTCGCAGCAGCTTGCCACCGCTGCCGCGCGAACAATCAAAGAAAGATTTGCGGTCGAGTGCGGAAAAATTACCCCAAAGAATGTCGCTGCAATGGAAATAGAACAGATGCGTGCCGCAGGTTTGTCTGGGGCTAAAGCAAAAACTATTCAGGGATTAGCTTCTTCGGCGCTTGATAAGAGCGTGGATTTTAAGAAGCTTCATGAAATGGATGATGATCAAGTTTATAAAAGTTTAACTAGCCTCTGGGGAATCGGTCCATGGACGGTAGACATGTTCATGATGTTTCAATTGGGACGTTTAGATATCTGGCCGACTGGTGATTTAGGAGTCAGAAGAGGTTGGGAGAAGCTTCATAAATTAAGTGAGGAAATAGCGCCAATTGAGCTTGAGAAAAAAGGTGAGAAATTCCGACCTCACCGAAGCATTGTGGCTTGGTATTGCTGGCGCGCTTTAGATATTTAGCGTTCTTCCAATATTAAAGAAACAGAGTTAATACACCATCGTTGATCTGTAGGAGTTTCAAAACCCTCGCCTTCAAAAACATGCCCTAAATGTGAATTACATTTTGCACATCTAACTTCGGTTCGGACTCTCGGTGCTAGCGAACGATCTTCAAGCAAAATAACTGCGTCGTCTTCAGTAGGCGCATAGAATGAAGGCCATCCACATCCTGAATGAAATTTTGTTTCACTTCTGAATAGTTCGGAGTTACAAGCTTTACATTTGTAAACCCCAACTTGGTCGGTATCTGTATATTCTCCTGTGAACGGGCGTTCAGTAGCACCTTTTCGTAAAACTTCGTAAGAAAGTGAATCTAATCTGTTCTTCAATTCATCTTCGTCAACCGATGGATAAGGAACTCCGGTAGATGAGTGACAGTCATATCCATTTGGATTTTTCTGCAAATATTTTTGGTGATACTCCTCAGCCGGCCAATATTTGTGCGGTTTGGCATCGACAATTTCGGTGACAATCGGGCCAATCCCATCTTTTGCCAGCTCTTTCCCATAGATTTTTGCTGCATTAAAAGCGAGCGTCTCTTGTTCGGAACTCGTATAGAAAATTGCACTGCGATACTGAGTTCCGATATCTCCACCTTGTTTATTTAGTGAAGTTGGATCGTGCATAGTGAAGAATTCTTCTAGCAATCTTTGATATGAAATCTTTGTCGGATCAAATTCAACTTCTACGGTTTCAGCGTGATTGGTCTCTTTTTTGCAAACATCCTCATAAGTTGGATTTTCGGTATGACCACCCATATATCCAACTGAGGTATTAACTACGCCAGGAAGATTCCAGAATCGGCGCTCAGCGCCCCAAAAACAACCAGTTGCAAAGTAGGCTCTCTCCATAGGAATTAAATTCTTTCATCTAATACGATAGTTTCCTAAATCGATTTATAAGGCCCTCGTAGCTCAGGGGATAGAGCACGGCCCTCCGGAGGCCGGTGCACAGGTTCGAATCCTGTCGAGGGCGCTCTAAATCACCCAGAATATTTTCCGTATACCCTTGTAACGAAATGATAACTATTGGAGAATACGTCGTTGGTTTAACTCAAGGTGAGTTAATTCCCTACCAATAAAGGACGGTTCCATCATGGATTGGCGCCATCAGAGTGCATGCCGCGATGAGGACCCAGAGCTTTTCTTCCCAGTAGGTAATACTGGTCCAGCAATTACACAAATCGAAGAGGCTAAGAAAGTCTGCATGCGTTGCTCTGTAAAGGATCAATGCTTGGCATGGGCGCTCGAATCTGGTCAAGATGCAGGTGTTTGGGGCGGTCTATCTGAAGATGAACGCCGCGCTATGAAACGCCGCGCCGCACGCAATCGTGCTCGTATGGCCGAACTAAATCGCCAAGAAGATAACTAACGAATTTCAAAGCGCAGTTGCGCAGTAGTTCCCTTTTCATCTCCTGAAATTTCTAAGCTACCGTTTAATTCACTTTCGGTGAGTGTTCTAACGATTTGTAAACCGAGATTTGATGAACTCTTGAGGGTAAAACCTTCTGGCAATCCAATCCCGTCGTCTTCAATCTTCACCACGCAACTACTTCCAGTCCTGCTAAAAATCACATCAACCTTGCTGCCCTTGGTTGTTAAGCCATGCTCAATTGCATTTGCCACTAATTCAGTAATTACAAGTGATAACGGAGTAGCAATCTTGGGATCTAAATCTCCAAGCGTCCCTAAACGCTTGACTGCAATATCTGTAACGCTGCCTGAAGTTCTGGGAGCTAAGTCGACCGCATGGCTAATCAAAGAATCCACGACCGAATCAAAATTAACTTCATCTTTTCCGCTTGCAGATAGCGTCTCGTGAACCAGCGCAATTGATGAAATTCGACGAACCGCCTCATCTAATGCGCCTCGAGCTTTTAGGTCCTCTACTCTTCTAGATTGCAAGCGTAAAAGCGCCGATACTGTTTGCAAATTGTTTTTAACGCGATGATGAATCTCTTTAATTGTGGCGTCTTTTAATAACAATTCGCGCTCTCTTCTACGAATTTCTGTTACGTTGTGAAGTAAGACCACGCCACCAACGCGAACCCCGCTATTTACTAGCGGCAGTAAAGTTAACTCAATAGTTCCGCCTCTTGATTCGAGCACTATTTGCGAAACATCTGAATTAGAAACTTTCTCATTTAGTGAATTTATTGGTTCGTGTGAGATCGCACTTCCAACTTCTGACAATGACAAACCTTCTAATTCGCTCTCCCATCCCAATCGACTAAATGCAGATCTTCCGTTGGGGCTTGCGTAAGTGATTAATCCGTTCTTATCTAATCTGATAAATCCATCTCCAACACGTGGCGAAGGGTTTAATGAACTGATTGAAGTTTTAAATGGAAATGAACCTTCTCCAACCATATCTAAAAGTTGTTGTGCAATTGCTTGATATTCGCCTTCCAAACGTCCCGAACTTCTGGTCGCGTCCGAGTTCCGGTGACGAGCAATTTGAGCGATCGCTTCATGGTGAAATTGAATTGGAAAATATTCAACACCCGGTCCATGAAAAAGTTCATCGACCTCATCCCCAACAAAGTCTTGCGGGAAAACTGTTGCAGCCGTGGCCGCACGTACCTGTGCTATTGCAATCTCTTTGCCACTATTAGTTGATACCCAAATAGCGAGATCTGCAAAACTTAAATCTGCGATTAATTGCCAATCTGAAGCTAGGTGTTTTAGATGAGCGATGGCTTCTGGGCTTAAATTGGATTTGCCTGCCAATAATTCTTCAATTTGGCGCATCACAACCACTCATCAATATGATGTTTAATCTCATCTGCCGCAAACCAAGAGAGCTCTTCTCCATCAACCGAATGCAAAAGTGCGGCCACTTGATTCATGCCAATAGTTATTGATTCACCATTTAACTGCTGCTCAGATAAATCAACTGCAATCACAAAACCAGCTTTGCCTTGGTTTAATTCGAGCGAATCTTCAGCGGCTAAAAGGCTAATTAAATGCTCACGTTCTTCTTCGTCTACTCCTGAATCGAATTCAAATTGCTCAGGAGTTAAATACTCTTCGAATGTAACTTCGCCCACATTGAGCTGTTTAATCTCATCGGGAGTTGTAGCTACATAAACGCGCATTAGCCAAGAGTAGCGATTGATTTTCTCGCTAGCGAATTGCCCGCAACTTCTAGTAATGCGCTACGACTCTCCGCGGCTGCCTCAAAAGATTTCAGATCTAACGGAATATTTAAGAAATCTAACCTAGGGAAAACGTCCTCGATTTGCGCCCGCCACCTTTGCTGCGCCTTGGTCCGTTCAGCGAAATTGAGAATTACAGCCTTTGGCGAGATATCCAGTTCCTGCAATCTGGCCAAAGTATTAAAGCCGACTCTCGCGACAATATAAATTTCATCCGCTGTTTTGAGAAGCGGATGATTTAAATTGAACCCAATATCGAATACAAATATTTCACAATCAGCTCCTGAAGGTAACCCTTGCGATGCGCTTAAACTTTTCGAAATTTTCTCACTGCGGCCTTCAATCCGATGCAATCCCAACGCCCGCGCGATGTCTGGATTTCTTCCATCCATGTCTGAGAGCGTCACCTTAAATTTCTGAGACAACTCGAAGGCATGATTTAGTGCAATAGTCGTAGTGCCAACTCCGCCTGAAAGCCCTACAAAACAGATGACTTTTGCATCACCACTGTTAAATGAAAAATTCTCCGCGGGGATCTCTGGTTTCAATAATTCTACTATTTCATCAACGCTCATTGCTTTATCGACCACAATTTTCGAGTGGGCAAAATCGATTTGCCTAGTACAAATTAAAGTGACATTACTTAATTTCATAGCCTCTCGAATTTGTTCGATAGATACTCCACGAACTACTAACTCCCCATTTATGGCAGCTATTGCTTTAATAACTGAGGATTCCAACTCAGGGTCAGCAATAAAGGTTACAAATCTAGCCATGATTGACCACTACAACCATTCGTCCTCTGCGTGTAGCATTTAAAGCTCTTTCAATAAATTCATTAGGAATTGCCACTGTAACTATGGAAGTGCCGCCTAAATTCTCACTCTTACGATTTAGGTCTACAACAAATACCTCTTCAATCACTAATTCGCTAGGCACTTCATTGCCATCTCCGTTGTCATTAATCACTTGATAAAGATTTACAGTGTCGCCAATGCGAACCGCGGCTGGCAAATCAGCTGCACTTGCTGCAAAGGAGAAAAGTTTTACATTGAGTTCGCCAGTATTTTCGACTAAGGCGCTCTGATTTAAGTACTCCCCCGCGGCAACGTATTTCGAAATTGAATATCCAATTGGACTTTGATCACTTTCAATATATCCAATTACATCTTTATCAAACGCGCCTTTTGCAGCTATGAAATCGGTGCTATCGACCATATGGCCTGGAATTAAATCTTTCGCTGCAACCCAATAAGTGGAGCGATTATTGGCAAGAAGTGCCAAGCCAATTGCGACCAAAAAAGAGGCAACAATTACCGTGATAGCTAGTATATTTTTATAATCGATTCGGTTTTTCATAGGTAGACGCTATGAATTCTGTGCAAAAGTAGGAATTATTTCTTAACAATCAGACTTTAGTGCTAGATGATTTGGACTTAATTTCTGATGGCTAAATTTGAAATTTGTCAGATGTTATGGGTATGGAAAATACTTATGTACAAGAACCATATCTTTACAAGCTATCAAGTCTTTATAAAGAAGATTATGTTCCTGGATTTGAGCCAGAGCCGACTTCCGCAAGCGAACTTCCTGAGATAACTAAATTCGCAGAAAATTTCGCTAAAAGCGTTTTAGAAATTTGGGCCGGAAAACGTCCAGCTTCTCATCTATCAAAATACTGTCATAGATCTGTATATCAAGACTTAGTAACTGCAATTGGATATCAAAAAGAGGTTGGAAAATTTCGTAGAATCTATATCAACCAACCACTTGATGGCCTATGTGAAAGTACGGTCACTGTTAGATTTAAAGACCGTCTTCGTTCTATGGCGCTACGCTTCGAAGGAGTAGATCACAAGTGGATCTGTACCAGTTTAGATTTAATCTAAATTAGTTAGCAGCGCCGTGGCAGCGTTTGTATTTCTTGCCCGAACCGCAAGGACAAGGTGAATTACGGGTAACTTCGCCACTTTTGACCACGCCACTTTCGTCAGCTGATGAATATGAAAGCTGCTGAGGCTTAGGTGCATCTAAGCCACCGCCATGAACATGCTCAGTTTCAACTGTTACTTCAACATTAAAGATGAATCCAGCAATCTCTTCTTGGATTCCTTCCATCATGGCAGCGAATAAGTCATAGCCTTCGCGCTGGTATTCAACCAATGGATCACGTTGTGCCATCGCACGAAGACCAATACCTTCTTGTAAATAATCCATTTCATAAAGGTGTTCACGCCATTTACGGTCCAGCACCGAGAGCAGCACTTTGCGTTCTAGTTCGCGCATGACAGTTGGAGTCAATGTCTCTTCACGCTTCTTGTAAGCAGCAATTGCATCTTCAACGATGCGAGCTGCTAGAAAATCAGTGTCGAGCGCCCCTCTGCCACCAACTTCCTTTTCCAGGTCAGCTAAGGTAAATGAAATTGGATAAATGGCGCCAATAGCTGCCCATAAAGTATCTAAATCCCAATCTTCTGCATATCCATCTGCAGTTGCAGCTGTTACATATGCCGTGATGGTTTCATCTAAGAATCGCTGAACCTGTTCTGAAATATCTTTTCCTTCTAGAACTGAGCGACGCTCACCATAAATTACTTCGCGTTGGCGATTCATCACATCGTCATATTTCAAAACATTCTTACGAATTTCAAAGTTCTGGGCTTCAACTTGCGTCTGTGCCGATTTGATTGAGTTAGAAACCATCTTTGATTCAATTGGTTGATCTTCAGGAATTCCTGCTGCAGTTAAGAATCGTTCTACCATGGTTGAATTGAATCGGCGCATCAAATCATCTTGTAATGATAGATAGAAACGAGATTCACCCGGATCGCCTTGACGACCAGAACGTCCTCTTAACTGGTTATCAATACGACGCGATTCATGTCGTTCCGTACCTAGAACATACAAGCCACCAAGTGCAATAACTTCTTCATGTCCCGCCGCAACTGCCGCTTTCTGCTTTGCGATTTCTGCTGGCCACTCAGCTTCGTATTCAACCGGATTATCTACTGGCGATATGCCACGTTTTTGAATTTCAAAATCTGCCATAAATTCTGGATTGCCGCCGAGCATAATGTCGGTGCCGCGACCTGCCATATTTGTTGCAACAGTAACTGCGCCTTTAACACCTGCACGAGCGATAATTGCTGCTTCGCGTTGATGCTGTTTCGCATTTAAGACTTCATGTGGGATGCCATGTTTTTTAAGAGTAGCTGAAAGCTCTTCAGATTTTTCAACTGAGACCGTGCCTACTAGCACTGGCTGACCTTTTCGATATCGATCGACGATATCTTTAGCTACCGCTTCAAATTTTCCAGCTTCAGACTTGTAAATTAAGTCAGATTGATCGATGCGTTGCATCGGTCGATTAGTTGGGATTGGAACTACGCCTAATTTGTAAATCTGCTGAAATTCTGCCGCTTCGGTCATCGCGGTACCCGTCATACCTGAGATTTTTTCGTATAAACGGAAGTAATTTTGAAGTGTAATAGTTGCCAAAGTTTGATTTTCGATTTGAATTTCGATTCGCTCTTTAGCTTCTAATGCTTGGTGCATACCTTCCGAGTAACGACGACCAGCAAGAATTCGGCCCGTATGTTCGTCAACGATTAATAATTCGCCGTTCATAACGACATAATCTTTATCGCGCTTGAATAGTTCCTTTGCACGAATCGCATTATTTAAGTAGCTGATTAAAGGTGTGTTTGCTGATTCGTAGAGATTGCCTATCTGAAGCAGCTCTTCGACCTTGGTAATACCAGCTTCGAGAATGCCTGAGGTGCGCTTCTTTTCATCAACTTCGTAGTGCACGTCTCGTTCTAATTTCTGCACCAGATTTGCGAATTCGACATACCATTTAGTTGGTTTATCTGCTGGTCCGGAAATAATCAAAGGCGTACGAGCCTCATCAATCAAAATTGAGTCAGTTTCGTCAACGATTGCGAAGTTGTGTCCTCGTTGCACACATTCTTCTAGTGACCAGGCCATGTTGTCACGTAGATAATCAAAGCCAAATTCATTATTTGTACCGTATGTGATGTCCGCGTTGTATGCCTCACGGCGTTCGGCTGGAGTCATTGAAGAGAGAATTACGCCAACTTTCAAACCTAAGAATCTATGAACACGTCCCATCCATTCGGAGTCACGTTCTGCTAAGTAATCATTTACAGTGACGACGTGGACGCCTTTTCCGGTTAACGCATTTAAATAGGCCGGTAATGTTGAAACCAGTGTCTTACCTTCACCTGTTTTCATTTCAGCAATATTGCCTTTGTGAAGTGCAGCGCCACCCATAATCTGAACGTCATAATGGCGTTGTCCAAGTGTTCGTTTTGCAGCTTCGCGGACTACTGCGAAGGCTTCGGGAAGCAGATCATCCAGATCTTCACCATTTGCTAATCGATTCTTAAATTCTGAAGTTTTGCCAGTTAGTTCGGCATCGCTAAGAGCTGAGATCTTGGATTCAAAAGAATTTACCTCTTCGGCAATGCCAGCAAGCTCTTTAAGAATTCGCCCCTCACCTGCACGAAGAATGCGATCTAGAATCGACATCAGCTTCCTTTCTGGTCCCACACCTCTGCCACTTCCATGGCTGGCGCTAACTGGGCTCTACTTAGGCTCATATGTTAAGGGTCTGTGCCACGCAGGCGGTAATCGCCCGAGTGGCCGAGAAACCATTGGCATTTAAAGCTCTTTTTGCCTCTAAAAGAGTCGCCCCAGTTGTGACCAAATCATCAACCAAAAGAATTTCTCCTTTGATTACTGGTCCATTGAAATTAAAAGCCCCTTGGATATTTCGCTTTCGATCTAATGCACTGAGTCCACTTTGATCTAACAATGTTCGATTTATTTTCATTCCCGAAACTACTTCTAGCCCACTCCTCTCTCCTAGCTCTTTAGTAATTTCATAGAGAAAATCTCGACCTCTTTTTCGAATCGATCTTCTTGATCCCGGAATTGGCATCAGAATTGCATCTCTCAAAATGTGGGGCGGGAGTCGCTTTAAACAATTAAAAAGCGCGTCGATAATTAATTGGTCTGCTAATTTGTAAGAATTCTCTTTAGCTCCCAGCAGAATAGATCTGGCAACTGGTGTATACCTGATAGCTGAGTAGATAGTTAAATCTCCAATACTGCGTATATAAAAATGTGGATTCCAAAATTTTCGACATTTAGTACAAATTTCGATACCTAAAGCTTTACAACCAAAACAGCGGACTGGAAATAAAAGTTCTTTAAGCGAATTAAGAGAATTTAGTGAATCGAGCATTGCCTAATTCTGGCAATGCTGAAGTTTTAAAACTTGAGCGGAATAATTCGCTGTGGAATTTCCCCACCAGCTTGTTTAGGTAAAGTCAGAACAAAGTTGGCGCCGTTACCTGGCTCTCCGTAAACTTCCAACTCGCCATTGTGTAGGCGTGCATCTTCAAGTGCCATAGAAAGTCCTAGACCGGTGCCGCCTCTAACGCGAGATCTAGATGGATCAGCGCGCCAAAATCGATCAAACACACGAAGCGAACTCTCTTTATCTAAACCAATCCCATAATCACGGACTGCTACTGCTACCGCATGCTCATCTTGGCGGATAGTTACATTTATTGGTTTAGCTTCGGCATGGTCAATCGCATTAGTAATCAGATTGCGAAGAATACGTTCGACTCTGCGGATATCGCCTTTGATGTAGATGGAATCCGCTGGCCGATCTAATTCGATATGTACTCCAAGCTCACTAGCCACCATGCGTAAGTCCGAAATAGCGTTGCTTGTGAGTAGGCATAAATCAAATTCAACTGGCTCAATAACTGCGACTTCCGCATCAAAACGACTAATTTCAAGAAGGTCTTCTAGCAATCTTTCGAAACGATCTAACTGAACCATCATCAGCTCCACACTTCTTTGAAGCGACGGATCAAAGGTATTGCGAGCACTATGAATCATTCCTGCCGCCATACGCAAAGTCGTTAACGGAGTACGTAGCTCATGAGTGACATCCCCAACAAAACGTTGTTGAACGTTAGATAAATTTTCCAAACGATTAATCTGTAGCTGTAAAGAGTTGGCCATCTCATTGAACGCATGACCTAAACGAGCAATTTCATCATCACCCTTTACATCCATACGTTTTCCTAAATCACCAGATGAAAGCGCTTCTGCAGTTTTTGCCGCTTCTCTAACTGGGCGCACCACTTGCCTTACAACTAAGAACGTCACAAGACCAACCAGAAATACTAATGAAGCGCCGGTAGCAATTAACGAGTTAGAAACAATTTGTAGAGTCGCATTTTGATTATCTAAATTAAAAAGTAAATAAAGTTCATAATTTCCAACTTTTGGTACTTCAATTAAGTTTCCTACAACCAAAACTTGTGATGAAAGTCCAAATGTATTGGTGATTGTTTGATACGAACTGTGGGTATTGGTGTCTTTCCGTACCAGCTTTCGTAATTCTTCTGGAATCATTCTTCCGGTTAGAAATGGCGAAACCGTGGTGTAATTGTTAGTAAGAACATTGGTTCCTGGGGCTGGAATAAAAATCAAATATGGCGCGGTGTTTGTGGCTGTACCAAATACAATTCCATTTGTTGATAGATCGTTAATCGCTTTCTGAATAGCTTTTGGACTCTCGCCCGCAAGCAAAAATTGGTATTGCAGCGCATATACAGTGGCTTTGGTATCTGAAATTGAAGATTCGTATTTAACGCCTTTAATGCCACTTGAAAGATTTGTGTAAAGCGCAGATCCGGCAATCCAAATCGCTGCGATGGATAATAAAGATGTAGAGATAACTACTCGGGCGGCCAATGAATGGCGCAGCCAACGGGTCAGCTTCACTTATTAGCCGTTGAACCTGCTCGATATCCAACGCCACGCACAGTAAGAACGATTACTGGATTATCTGGATCTGGTTCAACTTTAGAGCGCAAACGCTGAACATGCACGTTTACTAATCGAGTATCTGTTGAATGGTGATAGCCCCAAACTTCAGATAGCAACGCTTCTCGAGTAAATACTCGACCCGGCTCTTTAGCTAGCGCTGCTAGAAGTTCAAATTCAAGACGTGTTAAGAGAATTTTGGTATCGCCGCGAGTTACTTCGTGAGCAACCATGTCAATCTTGAGATCGCCAATTGAAACTTGGCCAGTTGATGGCAGAGTTGAACGGCGAAGACGAGTGCGAATGCGAGCCACTAATTCAGAAGGATGTCTAAAAGGTTTTACGATGTAATCGTCTGCTCCTGCTTCAAGGCCCGCGACGACATCTTGAGTATCGCCGCGAGCTGTCAACATCACAATTGGAACCATGGATTCAGCGCGAATTAATTTACAAACTTCTACGCCATCAATCCCTGGAAGCATCACATCTAATAAAACTAAATCTGGTTTAGTTTCGCGAAAAGCTTCAAGTGCTTCATCGCCGCGACCAACCATCTCTACATCGATGCCGGCACCGGTTAAAACGATGCCAAGCATCTCTGCGAGATCTTGATCGTCATCGACGACAAGCACTAGTGTCATTAGCTACCGTGTTCCCAAGAGTTTAGGTAAAGCTCTTGCGCTGGAGTTAGTACATCAACTGCGCCACCCATACTTGCTAGCTTCAAACGAGCAACTTCTTTATCAATATAAGTTGGCACGTTATGAACGCCTGGCTTTAAGTTCTTCGCCTCTTTAACCAAATATTCTGCAGTTAAAGCTTGGTCTGAGAATGAAAGATCCATAACTGATGCAGGGTGTCCTTCGGCTGCGCCCAAGTTAACTAAACGACCTTCTGCAAGAAGCAAAATGCGATTGCCATTCTTTAATACATATTCATCTGTTTGATGGCGCATCTTGGCATTCTTCTTGGCATTGTTCTGCTCTAACCAAGCAACATCGATTTCGATATCAAAGTGGCCAGAGTTAGCAAGAATTGCGCCATCTTTCATTACTTGGAAATGTTCTTCGCGAAGCACATCGCGGTTACCGGTTACGGTAATAAATACATCACCAATCTTTGCGGCTTCGGTCATAGGCATTACGCGGAAGCCCTGCATCATTGCATCAAGTGCCTTTGTTGGATCAATTTCGGTAACGATTACATCTGCACCTAAGCCGCGAGCACGTTCTGCTACACCCTTACCGCAATATCCAAATCCTGCGACTACCACGATGCGTCCTGCGAGCAAGAAGTTTGTGGCACGGAAAACTGCGTCCAAAGTTGATTGACCGGTTCCGTATCGGTTATCAAACATATGCTTAGTGTCAGTGTCATTAACTGCGATCATTGGGAAAGTTAGTGCGCCATCTTTTGCCATCTGAGTTAAACGGATAACACCGGTTGTAGTTTCTTCGCAACCACCAGAGATGTTAGGAAGTAATTCTTTGCGAGTTGTGTGAAGAGTGTTTACTAGGTCGCAACCATCATCAAATACTTGATGTGGTTCGATATCTAATGCAGCGTTGATATGTGCGTAGTAACCATCACGGTCAACTGCATTTCGTGCAAATACACTGATGCCATATTCGTGAACTAGCGCAGCTGCGGTGTCGTCTTGAGTTGAAAGCGGATTAGATGCACAAAGTGCAAGCTCAGCGCCACCAGCTTTTAGAACGCGCATTAGGTTTGCGGTTTCGGTTGTAACGTGCATGCAAGCTGCAATGCGTACACCAGCAAATGGCTTGGTCTTTTCAAAGCGTTCACGAATTTGTGCAAGCACCGGCATGTTACGTTCTGCCCATTCGATGCGCTTCTTGCCTTCAGCTGCAAGCGCAGCATTAGCAATGTCATGCTTTATTGAGGTCGTCGTAGACAATTTTTACTCCTATATTGAGAATTTATATTGATCGGCGAGGCCTCGCGCAGGCTCTTAGTTTAACCTCTAATTACGGCCAAAACCTCATCGCGAAGCTGGGCCATCTGCCCTTGCGTCTTAGCCTCAACGTTAAGTCGAAGGAGCGGTTCGGTGTTTGAGGCTCGCACGTTAAACCACCAGGTATCGCCATCGACGGTTAGACCATCTAAATCATCTGTAGTAACGCCCGCTTTTGTTCCATACAACTCTTTGATGTGCTGCATCACAGCTTTACTATCTGTAACAGTTGAATTAATTTCGCCGCTTGCAAAATAACGAGCATACGGCTTTAGTAGTTCAGATAGAGACTTTTCGGTTTCACCTAAGGCAGCGATTGCATGTAGCGCAGCTAACATTCCCGAATCTGCACGCCAAAAGTCTGCAAAGTAAAAATGCCCGGAATGCTCTCCGCCAAAGATTGCGCCAGATTCTGCCATCATCGCTTTTATAAAAGAGTGTCCGACTCTTGAGCGAAGCGGTTTGCCACCATTTTCTTCTACTACTTCTCGGACAGCGCGAGATGAAATTAAGTTATAAATAATTGGAGATCCTGGTTTCTTCTTCAATTCTCGATCTGCAATTAGCGCTGTCAATAAGGATGGATTTACTGCCTCCCCATTTTCATCAACAAGGAAGCAGCGGTCTGCATCGCCATCAAATGCAAGTCCAATATCAGCGCCATGTTTCTTAACTGCGCTCTTTAAATCTTTTAGATTCTCTTCATCAATTGGATTAGCTTCGTGGTTTGGGAAGGTGCCATCCAATTCATAATACATTTCAGTTACATCAACATTCATGCGAGAAAAAACTGCCGGTGCGGTATGACCGGCCATGCCATTGCCGGCATCAACTACTACCTTCAATTTTCGAATTCCAGAAACATCTACTAAAGACAGAAGATGTTCTACATATTCGTTGAGCATCTCATTCTTAGTTTCAACCCCGACCGGACGCAAGCTAACTGGAACTCCTTCACGCACGAAATTCTCAATAGTTAACAATCCCGATTCTTTTCCTATTGGTCTTGCGCCGCTTAAACACAATTTAATGCCGTTATATTGGGCGGGGTTGTGGCTAGCCGTAAACATGGCGCCCGGCAAATTTAATTTTCCAGCGGCAAAGTAGAGCATGTCAGTGGAGGCCAGACCGATTCGGATTACATCCATCCCCTGCGAAGTTACTCCCGCAGAGAATGCATCAGCGAGCTCTGGAGAGGAGGGGCGCATATCTTCGCCAATTACAACAGTTGCTGGCTCACGCTCTAATTCAAGAAATTTTGCAAATGCAACACCAGTAGAAAACGCGAATTGTTTTGTTAATTCTGTGCCAACTAATCCACGAATATCGTAAGCCTTAAAGATATTTGGAATCATTTGTTAGCCTCTTTTGCTTTGTTTAAGCATTTGGAACTGAACGCAGGTGACCTCTTCGTCCAATAGCTGATTGAACCGCATTAGGGTTTGGATTGCTATTTGGAATTTCTCGGGTAGCAACTTCTCTTACAGCTTCTGCAATCGCCATCAAATCTTCATCAGATGGTCCGCTCTCTCCGGAATTGATTTCGCGTCTAATGACTTGCCATCCATTAGGCACGGTCAACTTTGCACCGTGAATCTCACATAAATCATATGCATGAGGTTCGGAGTATGTAGCTAATGGCCCAACCACTGCGATGGATTCCGAATATACATAAGTAAGAGTCATCGATGCTTTGCGGTGGCAGCCCGAGCGAGAACAATGTCTGCCAATTCGTGAACTCATACGAGAAAAATAGTCTGATTTGTATTTGGTTTATGGGTTTAACACGCCGATATTGGCAGTCGGAACTGTGCTGCGGGTCAATACTGATCCATTAATCAAAGGCAAATACCCAATTCCGCTCTGAGACTTAACAATTAGTGCAGCAGCGGTATCCCCGCTGATTTTCTCAATTCGCACGCCGATAGCGCCAACTGGCAACTTATAAGTTGTGTAATCAACACCAGTTACGGTCTTGGACACTTGCTTTCGTTTTGGCATTAAGGCAGTGATCTCAACTTTGATCTGATTTCCAATGAATTGCATGGTCGGGTCAAGTCCGGTGATAGCCCAAGTGCCTGTGATTCCCGGAAGTGAAGCGGTACTCCACACGAAATCATTTCCAATTCGGCTGTAGGTGGATGCTGCAATTGGTTGATCTGAAGTGATTCTTAATCCAAAACTTGCTTGCTTAGAATCAAAATCAATCACAAAATCTGCAACTTTTCCGCCGGGTATTTTTCTATTGTCCAAACCAACTGGAATATAACGGCCATCTTTCGACAGAACTTCGACCGTAATTACAGTTTCGGCTGCACCTGGGTTTAATACCCGAAGCAAATGGCTCTTGTTTGTAGCACTTGTTGGAATACCGGGTATTAACAAAGTTCTACCTAAAGTGGATTGTGAATTAACAATATCGCCACCGAGATTTTGTAGCCCTCGCCCGCGCTCATCCACTAGATAAGAGACTACTCGGCCCGTTTTCGGAATGACTCTCATTGAAACAGATTTTGCACCTGGTGCTAGCGTAACTAATTTCAAAGAAGCTACGCGATTTTTACTTAGCGTGATGGTTTTTTTCAGAGAACCAGTTTCGCTATAGGTAATTACATCAACGATTGAGGGACTTAACCCTGCGTTAATTATTACTATTTTTGATTTACTAGAAACATCGGCAGTGCCGCCGACAAAAAATTGCTCTTCCTGCGGGGCTAAACAATTAACGCCGCCAGCCCAGATGCCAGACTTAGAAATCCATGCCATCGAACTAGTGCCTTGGCCATCGACTATCACTGAGCTCTGATTGGTAAGCAATCTATTAGTTTTGGCTTTAACAAAATTGTATTTTTTAGATGGTAAGAATCTAACTAAACGATTGCTGCTAGTTAGAGAGACCTGAGTTTGAGCGCTGCCAATATTTGGACATACCAGTTCGGGATAGTTCTCTGAAAACTTGCGAGAATTACCGCCGGCTTGCAAGAAATTACCTGCAAGAGCCACCGCCGTGAAAATCGCAACTAAGTAAATTAAACGTCTTAATTTCATGGCATCTCCCGATCGCGTTTACGTCGTCCGGCAGGTGCGGCCATTACTAGCGCCACAAGTAAGAAAATTATTTGTAAAGACAATAAAGCTCGTCGCATTGTTCCATCATGAATTAAAAGGTAATCGCCGGCTTCTTCAATAACAAACTCAGGCAAATTATTAGAATTAATTTTTCGCTCTAAATACTTTCCATTTCCAATAACTTTCCAGTTGCTATCAAAATTCTCAGCAAGTCTCAAAGTTCCCGGTTTAGCGACAGAGAAGTTTGCGCTAATTTCATTTGTAGGTATCGCAGCAATTTGTCCTATGGAATCCGTGAAAATTAGGCGATCTGGGAAACCAAGAACACGCCAAGTAATTCCATCCGCGGTAGCTGAATTTCTGACATAACCACCTAGTCCATCAATAGTTCGGACTAATGAATCCGGAGCTGGTGCTTTTACAAAAAGATATCTAATTCCATACTCTGCAAGTACTGAAGCGGCATTAACTCCACTGCCATCGACCGTCGCTCTAATTGCAGCGGATATTTCTGGGTTTGTAGCAGGTGCCACATCTGGATCACCTAGAAAAATATCTCTACCTCGGGCGATGAAATAATTCAGAGAACCATCATCCATTTTTCTAATTACTGCTGTTTTTGTTCCAGGTGTCACGCTTAAATACTCTGGAAGCACTCGATTAGAAACTGTATTTAATGGTGAATCCGAAACCAAACTCCAGATCGTTGCGGCACCCGTATAGATGACCGAAGATGCCAATAGCAGAGCCGCAAATATGTGGCGATAGTTAACCGCAGATTTCTCTAAGTGAATGCGAAGTTGGTCCAAAACAATTGCACCTGCGGTAATCGCAGCAACCGTAGAAATCGCAATAAATGTTCCGATCCAGAGCGGATATCCAATTGAAGTGCCTCGAGCTGGAAATGAAAGTCCAGAAAGCAAAGTTGCCAACGCCAAGAATCCGCTTCCTACAAATGCGAAATACCTAGCATTAGTTCGGGAAAAGATTGAAACTAAAATCAATCCGCTAAATGGCCCAAGTAGCCACCAAGGTACTGATCCAATGCCGCCTGGATTTGAAAGTAGCGCTAAATTCGGTCCGCCGCCTGCAAGCGCTAATCCTGGCTCTAGTAGATATCTGGTTGGATGAAGGACTGCTTCTGTTGAGTAAGGTGCATTTAATAAGAACGGAATCACCAATAGCAATAGGCGATTTTGGATTCGCTTGATCCAAATTTCACGCGAAGTATGTAAATAATCAAAGGCAGTTAAACCTGTGTAGAAAATTCCTAGCGCCAAGAAGAAAGGTAACGAGAAAGCTACCGGCAATGTTAAAAAGATGCCTAGTTGAAAAATCTTACGAATTGATAATTTCTCTATTTCTAAAGTGCCACTTAATACATGTAACGTCAATGGCAAAGCTACCATCACGACTAACGTTCCGAGTCTTCCTGAATTTATAGTTGCAAGCGCAACAGGCGAAATTGCATAAAGCGCACTTCCGAAAATTGCCAACCAAATGTGTGTGGTAATTCTGCGAAGCCAGATAAAAATAGCGCTAAATAAAATAAAAGGAGCGAAGAGGAACAAGCTAGATACTACAAATTGGGCATTGCCAAAAGTTAGGGTTCCGATTAGCGCAATTACTGCGACCCAGGTCGGAGTGGCGCTAGAGCTTCCTAATCCAACCTGGTGCCAAGATTCTGCATAAAGTTTCCATAGCCCTGAAACACCATCAGGGGTCTCTGGCAGAGCACCACCGGCAATTGCACCTAAACGGCTGTGCGAGAAAACTATTGAGAATATAAAGGCGCCAAGAAATGCAATTAAATCAGGGCGTTTTAGCAGTGTTTTCCAACTTCTGGTATTTGTCGGCGTTAATAGATCTTCATCTTCAGAAATTTCGCCTTTAATTTCCTGCTGCGACGGAAATAGTTTCTCTTGAATTTTATCTGTCACCGAATCAAGCGAGCTTCGGAATTGCAGGAGGCGAGATGGCATAAATCTAGTTACTACTCGCGGTGAAACCAACCGATCTTCTTTGCGCCACTTACGGCCAGCTCGAACTAAATCTGGTCGAGTGAAAAGTCGGAATAACGCAAGCAATTCATCAGATGCATAACCTGGTAATTTCGCAAACAAGTATCCAACGGATCTGACTAATGCCGCACCAACAACTTGCAATGAGATAAGTGGAAGCATCCACCATGTTGAATTTGTGAGCAAAACATATGCAGCATTACGACGATCTAAAAGCAATGGTCGATGTAAGAAAGCTTCATCAACATCTATATTGCGACGTTCTGATGCTGCCGCTTCTGCGTGATAAACCACCGCATCTGTGTTTACTAAAACTGATTGACCAGCCGCATGGATACGCCAACCAAAATCCACATCATCACGAAATAAATCTAACTTTTCATCAAATCCGCCTAGCTCTTCAAATACCGAGCGGCGAATCAATGCCCCTGCTGTGCTAACTGAAAGAACTTCAAAAATTCCATCATGTTGCCCTTGGTCATATTCATGATCTTCTAAACCAGTCCAGCGAGCGCCATTTCTAGCAATACTGATGCCTACTTCAAGCAAATGTGTTCGATCATTCCAACCAAGAATTTTCGGTCCAACCATTGCGATATTTGGACGATCTACAACTGCAGCTAATAAATTCTCGAGCGCCTGCGAATCAGGTGCGCTATCGTCATGTAACAGCCAAATCCATTCATCTTCAGATTCAACTGGTGGCAATGTAGAGACCGCTTCTGCAATTGCAGTTCCGAATCCCTCGCCACGATTGATTGCGATGCTTTTGATGCGAGCGCCATTTAAGAGTTTGGCAGAGCCATCGGTTGAACCAGTATCAACTGCAATAGTGCGATTAGGGGTGCGAGATTGCGATGCGATAGCTGCCACTACCTGCGGAAGCCAGGTCGCACCATCATGCACGACCAGAATCGCAGTGACCTGAGTAGTTCGGTTAGACATCAGGTGTGTAAGTCTTTATGAAACTGGCCCAATTAGGAAATCCCCAAAAGGGGAACCTCAAAAGAAAGCCATTGGGGAATTAAGGATGACTTAGGCTGAACGGCGCTTTAAACGGCGGCGTTCGCGCTCTGAGAGGCCACCCCAGATTCCGAAGCGCTCATCATGTGCCAACGCATATTCGAGGCACTCAGAGCGGACATCGCATGAGGTGCAGACGCGCTTTGCTTCGCGGGTTGAACCGCCTTTTTCGGGGAAGAAGGCCTCTGGATCGGTCTGTGCGCATAGAGCGCGCTCTTGCCATGAAAGCTCGACGACCTCGCCAGTTTCCAGCTGAATGCTTGGACCTTCTTGACGCATAAATCGACTCCTGTGTCGGTAGGGCCTACAGGCTGTCCCCTGTAAGTCATTGGGTGAATTACACGCGTGTAACTCCAATAAGTCAAGTCAGATCTTTAGGAAAATTTGAAGAAAATTGAAGAAAATTGAAGATATTTAGAGATATTTAGTGATCTTAAGTGAAAAGTGGCGTGATTTCGCCATCGGGGTCGACAAATGAGTTCTCAATTAGCAAATTCGGGCTCAATTTCGCACCGATTTCAATAAATGAATTCTTGATGGTGCAGCCCTCAGCTTCCACCCCGTCGGAAATGATCGATCCTTCAACTCGGCAGTCTTTTAAATTGCAATGACCGCCAATGGCCGTTCCCGAAGTAAATATTCCTGAAATATTTTCACTCATTGAGACATAGTTTTGGTCCCGATGCGCAAATTTATAGCGATCTAGCGCATCAGCATCAGCTACTCCACCAACTAAATCTTTAGAACCTTTAAGGAGTGCATTAGGAGTACCAATATCTAGCCAGTATGCCTTTTCAATATAACCCATTACTTTCTTATTCGCCTCGATAAGTTGCGGGAATGTTTGGCGCTCGACGCTAACGACTTCATTTTCAGGAATTGCTTCTATAACAGATTTATCAAACACATAACATCCGGCATTGATGGTATTTGTAACGGGACTTTCCATTTTCTCTAGAAAAGCAGTTACGCGTCCTTCCTCGTCAGTTGGTACGCACCCATATGCGCGTGCATCATCAACCGGAGTTAAATGCAGAGTGACATCCGCATTTGAATTAATATGTAAATCAATTTGGCTTTTTAAGTTATGTGAACTCAATACATCGCCATTAAAAATCACAATCTGTTGCGCTCCGGCTAATTCTTTCGCGGCATTTCTTATCGCGCCACCAGTACCAAGCGGTTCCTTCTCTACGGCATACTTAATTTCCATATCCCACTTGGAACCATCGCCAAAATATGGAATAAATACTTCAGATAAATATGAGGTAGCCAAAACAATTCTTTTTATGCCAGCTCTTTTAGCCATAGCTAATTGATGTTCAGTAACAGGCAGTGATGCAATCGGGAGCATCGGTTTTGGACGATGATTTGTTAGCGGGCGAAGCCTGGTGCCAAAGCCGCCAACTAAGAGAATGCCCTCTGCCATTTTTAGCCGATCCGTCTGACTAGTTCATCTATCTGAGCGTCAGTTGCGGTCATTGCAATTCGAACATGATTTGCGCCTTGTTCACCATAGAAATGGCCAGGCGTCACCAAAATTCCTTGATCAGCAAACCAAGCAACTGAATCCCAATCGGGTTCGTTCCTAGTTGCCCATAAATAAAGTCCAGCTTCGGAGTGATCAACTTTAAATCCATGTTTCTCGATTGCACTTCTCACTTTAGCTTTTCGAGCGTTGTATGTATCTCGCTGGGTTGCAACATGAGCGTTATCAGCGAGAGCTGCGACCATAGCTCGCTGAACCGGAAGTGGCACCATCATTCCAGCGTGCTTACGTACTTCTAGAATTTTGGCAATTAATTCTTTATCGCCAATCATCATGGCAGCACGGTAACCTGCCATTGATGAACGTTTGGAGAGCGAATGAATAGCCAGAATATTCTTATTGTTCCCACCGGTTAACGACAAAATAGATTTAGGCGTTATGCCATTTCCAAACTCCAAATAACATTCATCTGCAACTACTACTCGATTACCGTTGCCGCTACGAGCCCATTCAATAGCGTTAATTAATTCTTTATCTGAATTAACGCGACCGGTTGGATTTGAAGGGCTATTAACCCACGCTAAATCAGCCTCTGGCCAATTGACAGCATCAAAATCGACTTTGGTTGCTTTAGTTTTTGCAATCATCGAACCAACTAAATAAGTTGGATAAGCAATCTCTGGATATAAAACATGCGTACTTTCCAAAATAGTTGGTAACCAAGCCACCAACTCTTTTGAACCAATTAAGGGCAATACGCCAAATTCTCCAGATGCACTTAGATTATTAATCGCCCAATTCGAAATTGATTCACGAAGCTCTGGAGTGCCAGCTGTTACTGGATAACTGGGAGAATTTGATGCTGCTTGAAATGCTTTTTGAATGAAATCAGGCGTAGGGTCTACTGGTGTTCCTTGAGAAAGATCTATAAAACCAGAAGGATGCGCCTTCGCCTTATCACCGTAAGGCGCTAACGCATCCCAAGGAAAATCTGGAAGCTTCAATTAAGTTGCTTTTACTCTAATTACTTTGGTGGAAGATTCTTAACAAATTCTGGATCAAAATCTTTCTTGCCAACCTTTGCCGCACCACCAGGTGAACCCAATTCGATGAAGAAGAGTGGAGCTTTTTCGCGAAATTCGCCTAAGTTCTCTGGGACATCATCTTCATAATAGATTGCTTCAACCGGACAGACAGGTTCGCAAGCGCCACAATCCACGCACTCATCTGGGTGGATGTAAAGCATGCGATCGCCTTCGTAAATGCAATCTACTGGGCATTCATCGATGCAAGATTTGTCTTTGACGTCTACACAAGGTTCAGCGATTACGTAAGTCATGCCGCGAATTCTACCCGCTCAACACAAGGCTGCGGGCTTTACTATTCATGCGTGGCAGAGATTTCAGATAGTGATATTGGCAAAAGGGTAACCATTCGCCTACACGATGAGCCCGGGTACCGAGACATAGTCGGCCACCTACTCTCATCAACTTCGCTCAAGAATCGCCACGGCCAGATTGTTCACTTTGATCCAAAGATGATTCATTTATGGCGAGAGATTGTTGATGTGCCCAGAACCGCAACTTCTGGGGCGCCGCTCTCAATTCGCGTAAATGAATTAGAACAAATTGCTAATCGAACATGGGTAGCCAAAGAAGAATTTAAAGTTGGGAACTGGATCTTTAGAGCTGATGTTGGCATTACCCGACGCGCAAATTCAGCACTAATTCTTGGAAATGATAATCATATTGATCAATTAATTTCCTGGTATCAGGCGCGAAATTTGCAACCAACAGTTTCTTTAGTGCCCGCTTTAAATGAAAAATTAGATGAAGTATTTGAAAATAGAGGTTTTGAGAAATTACTGGATTTAGAAGTCATGGTTAAAGATCCAATTAATGCTAAAGCTACTTTCGATTATGAAGTCAATGAGACACCAAGTAAGGAATGGCTCGCAGTTCATAAGGATGAGCAAATTTTGCCATTGTTAAATCGAACTCCTTCAAAATATATTCAAATTACGGATGACCAAGTATTAATCGCAATTGGCCGAATCGCCTTTGCTGACGATTGGGCGGTAATTTCAAGAATCTGGGTTTCACCAGATCGACGTGGACAAGGTTTTGGTCGAAAGATGCTGCAAGCTCTAGAAAATGAATCAAATGGCGCGAAGCTAGCTCTACAAGTGCGTAAAGAAAACATCGAAGCTTACGAACTATATAAATCTGCTGGATATTTAAACCATCACAGCTGCAGGTTTAGAGCACTATCCCTGCAAATAAATCAATCTCATAATTAGCGTCATTAAAGGGAGCAGATTTACTACCTTTAACTAAGGTGTAATACTCGTCAGCAAACACCTTAACTCCAAGATTATTTGAAAGTGCAAAAAAGGGGCCATCTACCGTTATTTGGGTCGCGTGTGCTTTCATTGCCGCCATTTTCTTCTCAACCTGATTAGGGGCATGAATAACTGCGCTTACAAAAGAATCGTCTTTAACAAAAGGTAAATCATCAATGCTTTCGCTGCCGAAGAAATCACTCCCTTGGTCTTTCATCGCGGCCATCCCTTCTGCAACTACAGATTTCGGCATGATGTTCCAATAGATTTTCTGGATTTTCCAATTCGATATTTCCGCCGCACGCATTGCAACTCTATTTGCTTGAATATGATCAGGGTGACCATAACCGCCATTTTCATCATAAGTAATTAAAATCTGCGGTTTTACTTCATCAATAATCGCAGCCAACTTAAGCGCAGCTTGTTCAACATCAGCGTTCCAAAAACATTTCGGATTTTCATTTGGTGCCGTGCCCATCATGCCACTATCGCGATAGTTGCCGAGGAAACGATAATCAGTCACGCCAAGTTCTTTCATGGCATTAGCTAATTCGATTTCGCGATGTGGACCTAACTTATCCTCTGCAGAGCTAGCTAAATGTGCTAACGCTGGTACTAAAACTTCTCCCTCTTCACCTCGAGTGCAGGTAACTAATGTGACTGCAACTCCATCATCAACCATCTGCGCCATAGTTGCGCCATTATTGATGGTTTCATCGTCAGGATGCGCATGAACAAAAATTGCTCGTTTATTGCTCATTTCTCACTCTCTTCCCAGGCGATAATGCCACCTTTCAAATGTGTTGAATTATTAAAGCCCGCATTTCGAAGTAAAGACAAGCATTTATCTGATCGAATTCCACTGCGGCAGTAGAGAATTATTTCTCGGTCGGCAGGTAGCGAAGAAAATATGCTTCCGTCTTCAAAATTTATTTTTGGAATCAATTTTGCTCCGGAAATTGATGAGATTTTGAATTCTTCTGGTTCGCGTACATCAATTAATAAATAATTGTTACTTCTTGCCTTTAGTTGTGCTGGAGTAATTCCATTGCCGAGTCCACAAAATTCTTCATAATCTGAAAGGAGATTTCTTTGAGTGCCACTACAGATTGGGCAATTTGGGCTTTTTTTGATTTCTAAATATCTAGATGAATTATTTAATGCATCATAAATTAATAAATCACCAATTAAGGTTTTGCCAATTCCAGTAATTAATTTAATGGCTTCATTAGTTTGTATAGAACCAATAGCTCCGCAAAGCACACCAAGCACTCCCCCTTCAGCACAACTAGGTACGCTCCCTGGTGCTGGCGGAGTGGGATGAAGGCATCTGTAACATGGTCCCTCTTTTGACCAAAAGAGAGAAACTTGTCCATCAAATCGGTAAATGCTGCCCCAGATGTACGGTTTGCCTAAAAGCGCTGCTGCGTCATTCACCAAATATCTAGTTGCAAAATTGTCAGTGCAATCAATAATTAAATCGTACTCTGCAAATACTTCTAAAGCATTGTGATTTTCTAATCTAAATTCATGTAAATTTATTTTCACATTTGGATTAAGAGCTTCCGCTTTCTCTTTGGCGCTACGAGCTTTGCTCTTTCCAACATCAGCCTGTGTGTGAATAATTTGGCGTTGAAGATTTGATAATTCAACTTTGTCGAAATCCAAAATACCTATTTGCCCAACTCCAGCTGCCGCCAAGTACAAAATGGTCGGCGAACCTAATCCACCTGCACCGATACAAAGGACTTTGGCATTAACAATTCGCTGTTGACCGACCATATCAATATCTGGAATCAGAATATGGCGGGAATATCTTTCTTTTTCTTCGCCAGTTAATGCGCGTCCAGGTTCAATCAGCGCTTTCATATCAAGCAATTCTGCCATTAAGATGCAACCAATGAGTAACGATAAGGCCAGACTTCCACGCGATGAGCGTCGCGCTCAATTATTGGCGGCGGCGCTAGAAGTATTTACTGCAGCTGGATATCACTCTGCGGCCATGGATGAAATTGCAGATCGAGCTGGAGTTAGCAAGCCAGTCTTATATCAACACTTCCCTTCAAAATTAGATTTATATTTGGCGGTTCTTGATACTCATATTGAC
Organism: Candidatus Nanopelagicaceae bacterium; assembly: GCA_018883345.1. Classification (GTDB taxonomy): domain Bacteria; phylum Actinomycetota; class Actinomycetes; order Nanopelagicales; family Nanopelagicaceae; genus ZLKRG08. Next base: position 77,755 of record VEQG01000001.1, on the reverse strand, counting down.
TCTTTAGTATTTGCAATTCAACGCGCTATTCAATCCACTCCTGATAATGCCAAAAGAGTACAAGCAACCATTGGTGCATATTTTGATTTCATCGAAGCTGAAGGTGAAGCATTCCGATTGCTATTTGAAAGCGATATGAATGTCGAACCTGCCGTTCGTGAAAGATTAAATCGAATGACTTATGACTGCGCCGCCGCGGTATCTGCAGTTATTTCATTGGATACTGGATTGCCTCAAGAAGCTGCAATGTTGTTGGGAGTAGGGTTAATAGGAAGTGCCCAAGTTACTGCACGTCATTGGCTTGAGCGGGATTCGAAATTGAGCCGTGAGCAAGCTCAAGCTCTAGCAACAAATATTATTTGGCGAGGAATTTCCGGATTTCCTCGTAACGAAAACTAGAAACGAAGGTTAATTAAATGGCACATGTGCGAATCGCAGTTACAGATGTAATCTCAGAGATCTCATTCGAATCTGCAGACAGCCCTAAGGATGTTAAATCTGCAATTGATAAAGCAATTGCTTCAGGCACAACTCTCGCATTGACAGATACCAAAGGTCGTGAATTTATTGTGCCAGCGGCAAAGATTGGCTACGTTGAAATCGGCGAGCAATCTGAACGTCGCGTTGGTTTTGGTAAATAATTGACGAAAACTTTCGCTGATTTAGGTCTCTCGCCTGAACTTCTTGAATCAATTAGCGCAGCCGGTTTTTTAAATCCGTTCCCAATTCAAGAAGCAGTAATTCCGCTTGCACTTACTGGCGCCGACATTATCGGCCAAGCAAAAACCGGAACTGGAAAAACACTTGGCTTTGGATTGCCCATTTTAAATAATGTAAAACGAGGTAATGGCAAAGCGGTTGCATTAGTTGTGGTACCTACACGCGAACTTGGAATACAAGTTGCAGATGAACTAAGTAAGTTATCAAGTGGGCCAAACTTACGTGTGACCGCAATTTATGGCGGCCGACCAATGGAACCTCAGATAGCAGAGCTTAAAAAAGGCGTTGATATCGTGGTTGGGACTCCCGGTCGCTTACTTGATCTACATCGTCAAAAAGCTTTGGATTTAAGCGAAGTAAAACACTTGGTGCTTGATGAAGCAGATGAAATGTTAGATCTTGGATTTATGCCAGATGTTGAAAAGATTTTCAATTTAACTTCTGGTCGTAATCAAACCATGCTCTTCTCGGCAACTATGCCTGGTGATGTAGTCACATTGGCTCGCAAGTTCTTGAATCAACCTACCCACATTCGCGCGGAGGTAGAAGATTCTGGTGCAGTGGTTAGTCGCATAAAACAGTTTGTTTACCGAGCACATGCGCTAGATAAGCCGGAAATGTTGGCAAAAATTTTGCAAGCGGATGGACGTGGACCAACTATGGTGTTCTGTCGAACCAAAAGAGCTTGTCAGCAAATCGCAGATGACATGAAAGATCGCGGATTTAAAACTGCAGCAATTCATGGTGATTTAGGGCAAGGGGCACGCGAAAGTGCCTTAAAAGATTTCAAATCTCTAAAACGTGACATCTTGGTGGCAACTGATGTTGCAGCAAGAGGTATAGATATTGATGGGATTACGCATGTAATCAATTACCAATGTCCTGAAGATGAAAAAACTTATGTTCATAGGATTGGCAGAACTGCAAGAGCAGGCGCCTCGGGAACCGCGGTAACTTTTGTTGATTGGGATGAATTAACTCGTTGGTCACATATTAATCAAGCTTTAGGTTTAGGATTCCCTGAACCGCAAGAGACATACTCTTCTTCAGATCACCTTTACTCAGATTTAGGGATAGCTAAAGAAACAAAAAGTCGAATTGCAAAAGCAAAAGAAGTAAAGATAGAACCGACAGAGAAGTTAGAACGTCCGGTTCGTGAAAAACGTGAGCGTACTCGCACTAAAAGAGTGCGTTGATCGCATTAACTAGCATTTGAACTGCAATTCCTGAAAGCACCAATCCAGCAATTCTTGCCAGTAAATCTACACCTGCTTTTCCAATAAGTTTTAAAATAAAGGTGGAAGCCATTAAGGCCAGTGCGACCAAAATATGTACGGCGACAACTGCCCCAGCCAAAGCCAAGCCTTTCTCAGTGGTATTCGCTTTTTCCGCGAAGATCATTACCGCCACAATTGCACCAGGGCCGGCTAAAAGTGGTGTTGCAAGCGGCACCATGGCAACATTCTTAGATCCAGAGGTAAGTTCGTTATCTTCTTTACCAGTTAATAAATTTAAAGAAACTAGAAGCAGCAAAAGCCCACCAGCGGCTTGCATTGCACCAATTGAAACTTCCATGTAATCGAGAACAAAACGACCAAATAGCGCAAAGCCTGCAATGATTAGAAAAGAGATTGCAGCTGCTTGAATTGCTAGTTGTCGCCCTTCCTTTACAGTGCGATCACCCAAAACTGATAAGAAAATAGGAGCATTTCCAGGTGGATCTAAAATCACTATCAATGTTACAAATACTTGAAGCGCAAAAGTTAAGGTGCTGATTTCGGTCACTTACGGATTACCCTTCTATCGTTAGCTAGCGATTCTAGCTGCTCCCAATTTTCTGGGCTGGTTACGTTCTCTCCGATTAAATTTAATTTACCAGTACCGTGAAAATCACTTGACCCAGTAATAATTAAATTTAATTCTTGCGCAATTTCCCTGAGATTTTGTCGTTCTTCGTTGCCGTGATCCCTATGGTCAACTTCTATTCCATTTAGTCCGGCAGCCTTTAATTCTACAAAATTATCAATTGACATTTTGGTATCACGCATTGATGAATACGGGTGTGCAATAACCGCAACTCCACCAGCGGCTCGAATTAATTTAACTGCATCAATTGGTGTTGGAGCGATATGCGAAACATAATACTTTGAGTCATTTGCAAGGAATTCTGCAAATGCCTGATCTCTAGTTTTTACAATCCCTTTAGTTACTAATGTATCTGCTAGATGCGGACGCCCGAGAGTTGAACCTTCCGGCTGATGCTCAAGAACCTCTTCAAAAGTGATTTTTATGCCATCAGCAGCCATCAATTCAATCATTTTCTTCATTCGGGGCACACGATCATCTCTACTTAATTCGAGCGCATCTTGAAGTGGTTGATATGCTCTATCGAAAAGTAATCCCAACATATGAATACTTCGGTGATCTTCAGTTAGACATGAAATTTCCGCCCCAGGAACTAATTGAAAATCGCCTCTTACTGCGGCCGCTGCTTCATCCCATCCCGCAACTGTGTCGTGGTCGGTCAGTGCCATTATGGAAATGCCATCAATAATTGCATGCTGAACCAACTCAGTTGGCGACATTGTGCCATCGCTTCGAGTTGAGTGAGTGTGTAAATCAATTTTCATCTGTACGTCCTAAGACTACTAAAGCACTCCCTGCCAAAATGGTTAATACTCCAAACCAAATACCAATATGAGGTTTTTGACCTAACCACCAGATTGCTAATAAGGCGCTTATAGGGACTTCAAAAAATACAACCATTGAGACAATTGCAGGTGATACCCGCTTCAAAACACTATTAAACATTGAGTGTCCTAGTAGCTGGGCACCAACAATTAAGCCCAACACGATCCACCATTCACGCGCCGTGAAATTAAAGAACTCCCCTTGAATTAAGGCGAATGGCAATGCAGTTAATGCGCAGAAAAAATAGCAAATAGTGGTGTACGTCGTAGCTGGAATTGAACGTTGGGCTTTAGCGCCAAGATTTACATAAGTAGCTGCAAGTGCTGCGCAAATTATCGCTGCTAAGTCCCCTTGAAATGCGCGCCATGAGAAATGTAAATCGACACCTGAAATAAAAAGTACTCCTACAAAGCTCACTAACATTCCAAACCAGCTAGTTCTTGAAACATGATGGCCGGTAAATACTGCAAAAATAGTGGCAAAGATTGGTTGTAGCGCGGCAAGTGCGGTGCCAGCTGCAACTGAGGTATAACGCATTGCCAAAAAGAATCCCACAAAGTGTGCTGCAAGCACCACGCCTGCTATTGCAGACCATTTAAAACCTTCGCGATCGCGTAATTCCAAACGTTTGTAATTCATAAAGAAAGTGGCAATTGCACCACCTAAATTTCGCCAAAAAATTAGGGTCAATACCGGCATGGCGCTCATAGCGATGAGTGGACCAGAAGTGCCAATTCCCATCACTCCAATGGCAAGTCTTACGGAATCAGCTTTATTTGGGAAAGCTAAATGTTTTTTCTGACTCATCCAGATACGGTAAACCAAATTAAGGCTGCGACGCAGGTAAAGACAATTGAAATAATTACAGCATAAACCGTCAGCATCAATTTAGAAGCACGGTATTCGCCCATTAATCTTGAATCTTTAGCAATACCGAACATATAAACCAAAAGTGGCAATAATAAAATGGCATTGAGAATTTGAGTTAAGACCAAAATTCGAATTAACGGCGCGCCCGGTATTAGAACCATAGTTGCCGCAAGAATTGTGATTACGCCGAATGTGACATAGAAAAGAGGTGCTTCGTGAGCTTTATCATCAAGCGCAGCTGGTCTTCCGGTCAAATCTGTTACTGCATAAGCTGTCGATAGGGGCAAAATTGATGCTGCAAGTAGTGCAGCGCCAATTAAACCAACTGCAAAAAGTTCTTTAGCAAGAGTTCCAGCAAGTGGCTTTAATGCTGCTGCTGCTTGAGACGCATCGGTAATTGATGTTTGGCCATTGACATGCAATGTTGCCGCACAAGTAATCACTACGAAAAAACCGATAATTCCGGTTAGGAGTGATCCGGTCCAAACATCTACTCGAAGTAATTTGAGATCCTCTTTTGTTAAACGTTTATCGACCGCATAGCTTTGTATAAATGCTAAACCCCACGGAGCCAAAGTTGTACCTAAAGTAGCGGTAGCAATAAATAGCGCATCGCGAGTTAATGGCATTGAAGGAATGAAAAGACCTTCTGCGGCAGCAGACCAATCTGGTTTTGCCATAAAGCCTGCAATCACATAAGCAATAAAAACTGACGCCAGCAGAAAGAAAACTTTCTCAACTCTGGCAAAACTGCCACGCAATACTAAGAATGAAACTACAAAAGCAGCCAACGGAACTGTTATGTATTTTGATACGCCAAATAGGCTTCCGGCTGCGGCAATGCCTGCAAATTCGGCGGTCATAGTGCCGATATTTGCAAGCACCAATGCGCATGCACTTAGCATTCCAGAGCGTGCACCGTATTTCTGTCTGATTAATCCAATTAATCCTTGGCGAGTGACAACACCAATTCTCGAACCTAAATCTTGAAAAAGAATCAGAGCTAAAGTTGCGATACCAAGTGTCCAAAGTAATTGGTATCCAAATTGCGCGCCAAGCTGCGAATAGGTAGTGATTCCAGCTGGATCATCATCAGAAAGTCCAGCAATTATTCCAGGACCCATAACTGCAAGAAATGCGCCTAAGCGCAATTTGCGAGAATCTAATTTGCTGCTCATGAAAGCGCTCCGGTTCCTTGAGCAAGACCAGAAGATTCAGCTGGCACCATGGCATCAATGATGTCATCGGCAAGAATTCTTCCTACTGGTTTACCTTTTTCGTCAACCACAATTACTGAAGATCCACGGTTATTTGAAAACTCCTCAATTACCTCTTCTAGTGGTGTATCAATACTGACCGCTGTAGGAAATGGTGCCTTTACTAAAGTTTCAAGTTTTTCGGAAGATTTGGCAGCAATTAATTCAATAATTTGAATGTGATCGAGCAATTTTCCCTTTGAATCTACAACAGTGACACCGTCGGAAATATCACGCTCGCGATGTTCGACTAGTAACTTAAGGGCATCAGAGACTAAATCACTCTCTTTAACAATGAGTAAGTGAGTAGTCATTATGCCACCAGCATGAGTTTCATCAAACTCAACTAATCGGCGTAGCTGTTTAGCCATTGCCGGCGACATTTGCGCCAAAATACTTTCGGAATGCTCTTCATCTAAGTCGCGCAAAACTTCGGCAGACTCATCAGGTTCCATGTGAGATAACAGCTCAGCTGCTCTTTCATCTGAGATGCCGCGAAGTAAGCCTTGAAGCTCGTCATCTTCCATCTCTTCTAAGGCATCGGCAGCTAAATCTGGATCAAGCAATTCAATAAGTGCACTCTGTTCGCGACCTTCTAAATCTTCAATGATGTCTGCAATATCGGCGGGACGTAATTTACTTAAAGCTTCTCTGGTAGCAGTTGTGCGAACTACTCCGCCGTCATCTGCCAAAGAGGCAACGCTCGCCCAATCAATTACTTGATCAACTCCTGGTTTACGACCAAATGTTCCAGGGAAAATTCTTCTTACAAAAGAACGAAATGAGACGTCAACACCTACTAGTCGAATCTCTTTGTCTAAAGGTGCTAGATATAAATCTGAAGTTCGAACTACTCGCAGCCCATTAACATCAACAATTTGATGATCCAAAACGTCGCCATCAAGTAACTGCTCTCCAGATCGACGTTGGTAGTCAGATAGATTCACTTTGGCAGACGAGAGCGTGATTTCATCTTTAGTTAATTTCGCAATACGTGCGCCATCTATATATGCACGACGTCCTGCGACTTTCACAATCAATCCCGATACCGGTGGATAGGTTTCGCCACCGTGGCGCACCACAAAATCCACTAATTTACCTAGATCGCGACCATCTTGATCTTTTACTGGTCGCCCGATAATTCCAGCTACCGAAACTAAAGTGCTTTGGATTCCTTTTCGAGTAAGTACCGCTGATTGAGCACGGTTAGCGGTCTTCTTCATACCGCTAATTCTAATTGAGGCTAACCAGCTCCAGTGCTCAATTACAGTTCAATTAGTGTTCAATTAGTGTTCAATTAGTGTTCAATTAGTGTTCAATTTAAGTGGAACGCCCACCAATGAACGCTTACGTTGCGTTAAATTCGATGCAATTTCATTGATTGCAACAGCCGCTGGATCATCAATCGAGCTAATTACCACTGGCTCGCCACCATCTCCGCCATTTCGAAGCGCATGGCTAAATGGGATATTGCCTAGTACCGGAACTTCAGCGCCAACTAATTGGCTAAGACGTGTTGCGGTTGCTTCACCACCGCCACTTCCAAATAACTCAATTTTTTCGCCGCAGGTTGGGCAAGGGAAAGCCGACATATTTTCAATCACGCCAACAATTTGCTGTTTCATCTGATGCGCAATTCGACCAGAACGTTCAGCAACTTCTGCAGCAGCTACTTGTGGTGTGGTTACCACAATTAATTCAGAGCCTGGGATCAATTGACCAAGTGAAATCGCTAAATCACCAGTGCCTGGTGGTAAATCCAAAAACAGAAAATCTAAATCACCCCAAAAAGCATCAGTTAATAATTGAGATAAAACTTTATGAAGTATTGGTCCTCGGTATGCAACCGCATCCGCTCGATCAGGTTTGAACATCTCCATCGATACGCATTTGACCCCATGGTTTTCCAACGGAATGAACATGTCATCGATCGCAGTTGGTCTCTGGCCAATTAGACCTAACAATCTAGGAATTGAGTGTCCGTAAACATCGGCATCCAAAATTCCTACGCTCATGCCTTGTTTGGCAACTGCAATGGCTAAATTGGTAGTTAGAGAAGATTTACCTACGCCACCCTTGCCGGACGAAATTCCAATCACTCTTGTTAATGAATCGGGTCTTGCAAATGGAATTTCCTTGGATTTTCCACCGCGAACGATATCTCTGACTTTCTCGCGTTGTGCTTCATTCATCACGCCGTATTCCAAAGCAATCTCTTTAACTTCGCGAATCTCTCCAAGTGCTTTCTGGATATCGTTGGTCAGCTGTTCGCGCATAGGACAACCGGCTATGGTGAGTAGTACCTTTATTTCGGCTCGTCCGTTGATTAATTCAGCTTTTTCAACCATACCAAGTTCGGTAATCGAACGGCGTAGTTCCGGATCAATTACTTTACTTAGCGCATCTAAAAGTTGGCTCACAACATATCCGGATCTAATTTAACTTTAGCGTTTAATTTCTTTGGTTGATCAACCATCGCTTCGTTTATCTGCTTCTTAATAAAATTCTTAGGATGCAAATCTTGCGGCTTTAAATTCTCATATCCCGGTCCAAGTGAATCCTTGATTTGATCGGTGGCAGATGTGGCATATTTACGGAATTTCTTGATCATCTTTGCCGCTTCTAGTGCAACAGTAGGCAATCGATCTGGGCCGACTAAAAGAAGCGCCAGAATTCCTAATCCCAGCAACTCTCCAAAACCGACATCTCCGAACATGGTCTAAGAGTATTTAGAGTTTGGTCGCTAGTAAAACTGCGTCACCGATTGGATTTAATGAGATTGACCAGTGCTCATTCTGGCTCTTTAGAAACTTTCCGGCATCACGTAAAGCGACCGTTTTAGGGTCACGTTGCGCCGGATCAGGCACTTTGCCGCCACCATAAAAGTGATCGATTGCCAAGATGCCGCCGACTCTTAAAATTCGATGCGCTTCATCTATGACATCCAAAATATCTTCTGGATTTCCTCTGAACACAACTAAGTCATATGCCCGATCAGCCAGTTTGCGCATAACTTCCAAATAATCACTTGTAATTAATCGATAGCGATTCGGTGCAATATCTGCATCAATCAAAACTTGTTTGGCAATTTGGATATGTTGAACCTCTGGATCAATAGTTGTAATTACTCCCGAGCTCATAATGCCTTTCAGTAACCAGAGAGTTCCGACGCCAGAGCCGGTTCCGATTTCTACGACCGATTGCGCAGAAAGTAGTGAAGCTACAAAACGAAGATATGCGCCAGATCCGGGGGTTGCATCTATGACACCAAGTTCGATTCCCTTTTCGCGAGCAAGAACCTGATGTGGATCTTCTGGAATATAACTATCTGAGAATTGCGCTGCATCAAATTTCACTTAAATGTTCCAATCCATTCAAGGAGTAAACGCACTCCCCAACCGGTGCCACCTTTTGGATTTTCACCAGAGTCTGCCTCTGCGCGACCAACACCAGCAATATCTAAATGTGCCCAATTAACGCCATCAACAAATTGCTCCAAGAAGAGCGCCGCCGTTACCGAACCTGCATTGAAATCACCTTTATCTGCCGTGTGGTTGATATCTGCAATATCTGATTCGAGCGCACTTTCATAATCATCAATCAAAGGCATATGCCAAACTCGATCTCCAGAAATATCTCCAGCAGTTCTAAGCTCTTTAATCCACTTTAAGTTTCTTGAATATAGGGCGGCGTATTGTTTGCCAAGTCCAAGAGTTGCCGAACCGGTTAGCGTTGCAATATCAATTAAATAATCAGGTTTCAGATTTTTGACGGCGTATGCCAAACCATCTGCTAATACTAAACGGCCTTCGGCGTCTGTATTTAGGACTTCTACGGTTTTGCCACCGTAATGAGTGATTACGTCACCAGGTCTTTGCGCAGTAGCTGAAATTGCATTCTCAGCGCACATAAGTAATGCAGTTACTTTTACATTAGCTTTCATATCTTTTAATGCGCTCATTACTGCTAAGCAAGCTGCCGCTCCGGACATGTCGCTTTTCATCGGAATCATAATGTCGTACGGACGTTTCAAAGAGATTCCGCCAGTATCGTAAGTAATTCCTTTACCTACTAACACAATATGTTTTGCACCAGACTTGCGCGGCGTATATGTCATTTGTATAAATCGTGGGCCTGGCTTAGGAGAGGATCCACCAACAGCTCTTAATCCCCCAAATTCCTTTAATGCAGCTCCAGATTTAATTTCAACTTTTGCACCATTAGCGTATTTCTTGGCTTGACGCGCTATCCATTCTGGATTTTTGATATTTGATGGCGTATGAATTAATTGGCGAGCGCGATTTACCGCATCTGAAACTAACTGTGCACTTTTTAATACTTCAAGATCACCATTTCTGACTTCAATAATTGAAATAAAGGTTTTAGCGCCGCTCTTTAAATTCCAAGTAAAATTCCCTAAATTAGCTGAAACTAGAAAACTTTTTGTTTCATCTTTTTTCAAATCCAAATGAAGATAAACATCATCGCTCTTGCCGCGAAGTTTTCGGCCAATTGCGGCTCCAGCTTGTCGAAGTTCGGTTGCGCTTGCTTTTCCTAGAGAGATAAATGCCAAGCGATCGCATTTGTAACCCGCTGCGCTAACCGGGATTTCAAAAATTTCGCCCGCCTTTAGAGGTTTATCGCTTGGCGCAAAGAAGGCTAATTCATCTTCAAGATTTAAGTGAAAAAGTTTTGCTATTTCTGGTGCGGCAACTTTGCCATCAATTACTGGCACGAAGATTTGAGCTGCTTTTTTAGAGAGCTGGTCTGCACGCTTAAGAGTTAGCATGCGCGCGAATATAACGCTTTTTGATTACTTCTTAATCAATTGAACTGCAGCTTGAAGGCAACTTCCCAAGTTAGCCGCTTCTTCTGCGTTGAGTTCGACTACTAGACGGCCCCCGCCTTCTAGCGGGATACGCATTACCAAGCTGCGAGCCTCCTTGGTGACTTCCATTGGTCCATCACCGGTGCGCGGCTTCATTGCTGCCATAGTAAATCCCCCAAGAGTTAATGCTTATTAAATAGTTACTGAATGTTCAGTCGAGGAGAATTATCTCGCATTGCCGCCATCTGCCCAAATCGGGCAAATCAACGCCTATTAAAGTCCGATCTCCCGAGCAAGAGCCGCCTTGCCAGCTTTAATGATTCGCGCCACAGACTCAGCTGGTACTCCGAGTATTGCGGCAATCTCTTCAGAAGATTTATTGCCAAGGTAATGAGCGCGAAGTACAAATTGGTACTCCTCAGGGAGCGACTCAATTACTTCAATTATTAAACGCTCCACAATGGAGAAGTTTACTTACCTGCGATGTGATTGAGGGCTTCATCTACTGAGCGTGCCCAGAAAATAAGTTCTTGCATGCCTGGCTTAACAAAATTCTCAGCTTCTAAGTGATTTATCAATTCGAGCAATGGTTTGTATAAATCAAAGGGATCCAAAATCACAATTGGTTTGTTGTGAAACTTTAAGAAACGGCCCACCCAAATTTCAAATAACTCTTCGAGCGTACCTGCGCCACCTGGAAGAACTACAAAGGCATCAGAAAGTTCTTCAATTAAACCTTTTCGCTCTCGCATATCTTTAACAATATGCAATTTATCAGAGTCATGATCAGCAAATTCAATTTTTACTAGCGCATCCGGAATCACCCCGATTGTTTGCGCGCCTCCAGCACGAGCCGCTTTAGCGACCGCTCCCATGCTAGAGATTTTTCCGCCACCTGATACCAAGCTCCAATTTCTAGCTGCAATGCCCGAGCCCAAGTCTGTGGCTAATTGGATATGTTTCTCATCAATGGTTGGTGAGGAGGAACAGAAGACGCTAACTTTCATCAGCACAGACTAATATGCGCTTATGTCTATTGCATCTGGTCACGGCATTGCCACCATCACCGCAAGCGGAGTGGTGCTCGATGTCTGGTATCCAAATCCCGCGTTGGCGCCATTAAGCGGTGCCGCACCAGCCGAATTAAATGCGCTTGCTGGCGCTGACGATCTTCGTGGCGTAAAGCGTGAAGTAGTTTCAATTCAAATTGATACCGAAGCTGCACCAACCGATGCCAAAGATGCTTATTTACGTCTTCACCTACTATCGCATCGTTTAGTAAAACCACATGGCCAATCTCTTGATGGAATTTTTGGTTTATTAGCAAACGTGGTTTGGACCAATCATGGTCCTTGCGAAGTTGAAGGTTTCGAATTAGTCCGAGCAAGACTTCGGGCTAAGTATGGACAAGTCACGGTCTATTCTGTAGATAAGTTCCCGCGCATGGTTGATTATGTAATTCCATCTGGAGTTCGTATTGCAGATGCCGACCGAGTTCGCTTGGGTGCGCATCTAGCAAGTGGAACCACCGTAATGCATGAAGGTTTTGTTAATTTCAATGCCGGAACATTAGGAACTTCAATGGTCGAAGGTCGCATCTCTGCAGGTGTGGTCGTTGGAGATGGAAGCGATATCGGCGGAGGCGCTTCCATCATGGGAACCCTTTCAGGTGGCGGCAAACAAGTAATTTCAATTGGAGAAAAATCTCTGCTTGGCGCAAATTCTGGCCTTGGAATTTCACTTGGAAACAATTGCGTTGTAGAAGCTGGTACTTATGTAACGGCAGCTGCAAAAGTAACTTTGCCAGATGGACAAATTGTTAAAGCAGCTGAATTAAGTGGCGGAGATAATTTGTTATTCCGCAGAAATTCTCAAAGTGGCGCGCTAGAGGTAGTTTCAAAGACTGGTTCTTGGGGCGGTTTAAATTCAATTCTTCATTCAAATTAATATCAGTTAATATCAGTTAATTTGAGTTAATTTGAGTTAATTTAGGTTGAAGAATGGCGAAGGTAAGCCGGTTCGAGATCTAAAAGTTTCTAATCTAAGCGATGCTTTGGTGCCATTTAAACTAGTCGCTTCGATTCGTTTATCTTTGATAACTAATTCTTGAACATCCAATAAACCAAAAGCTCTCGCAACAACCAATCCGCTTAGAGTCCTAGTCCAACTTGCGTAATTTGGATTTCGAAGCGGATCAATACTCACTGGATCTGCCACCGGCTGCAAGTAAGGAATCTCGGTTCCGAAGGCATTTAAAGAGCTCTCAGTAAAGCCGCCCGAAGAAGATGAATAAAAGGCGCTTATCGGATTGCCCATATATGTGATGGCTAGACCACTTTCCTCATCAATACTTGTTGAATCCACCGCATCTTTCCAAAGCGCTCCGAATTTGCCTTCATTTAATTTTCCAAGGCCCACAAAGAGTTGATCTTTGGTATTACCAAATAAATCACAATCACAGCTAGTCCTATAAATTCCCGCTTTGGAAATTGCATAGGTACGCGCTGCCATTACCTGCGCACGTAACATCTCCTTCGGCCACGAACTCGGTACTTCAGAAATTCCATACAAATACTCATCTTTTAATCGAACCGTGTTGGTAGCTTCAAAAGTTTTCCCGACTACAAGCAAATTCATCTGACCATATTGGTATCTGACAGTTTTGCCTGCATTAAAAGCGACTACCGCAATTTCGCCTTCAAGAAATCTAGTTCCGCTCCACTTAATTGAAATGGCATTCGTAGCAGGTAATGTGGCAATAACGATCTTAGATTTTCTAATGGTGGTGGTAATTCCCGTAGGCGTGTACCTGAATTGCGCCACCACTAATTTTTCATTAATTATGTAATCATTTATTTTTAGAAATCCAGAATTACTTACCAGTTGAATGGTCGCATTCGTTAATTTATTACCAATATTAACTCGGACGTCATACCAGTCAGATACTGGCTCAACCGTAACTCCGGTGTAGTAATACTTTAGAATTTCTTCAGCGCTTTTGCCTTCAACTGCTAATGCTTTGCCGCCGATTTGACTTAAGCCAACGCCATGCCCAAAGCCATTTCCATTAAATGTAAATGATTCTGCGGCATTTACAAATGGCGCAGATAGCAAGCATAAAATTGAAGCAAAAATAAGCGCGAGGGCGCTTTTATACATCCTCATTAACAACTGCGCTCTTTCCGACCGCAAGGAATTCTTGGTAAGCATCAACTACATCGTTTGGCATACCTCTTTGAATTAATTTTCCTTTGTGCAACCAGGCAACATCATTGCAAACATCTCTGATAGTTCCGAGCGCATGACTTACCAAAATTAGAGCTCGGTTATCTCCGCGTAGTTCCTTTAATTTAGCCAGACTCTTCTCTTTAAATCTGGCATCTCCGGTGCTCAGCGCTTCATCGACAATCAAAATATCCGGCTTAACAGTTACGGCGACCGAAAAACCAAGACGGGCATACATTCCAGAAGAATAAGTTCGCATCGGCGCATCAATTGCCTCTCCAAGCTCTGCAAAATCAGCAATCTCTTCGAAATGAGATTCGATTTCATCACGCGATAAACCCGAGGCAAGCCCTCCAAGAATTACATTTTCGCGTCCAGTTAATTGCTTATTAAAACCCACACCTAATGCAAGCAAAGTTGAAACTTTTCCATAAACCTCTACCCGGCCTGAGGTCGGCGGAAGAATTCCACTAATAACTCTCATCATGGTTGATTTTCCTGCACCATTTGCACCCACCACGCCAAGTACATTGCCGTAATCAATATCTAAATTCACTCCATCAAGTGCGTTCACGATTCTGGTTTGTTTTGTGCCTCGTCCGAGGTGTTTAACGCGGTTAGTTAATGATAATTTCTTATCAATTGTTGTTTTATAAATTAATCCCAGATTTTGCACCGAGACTGCTATTTCGCCAGCTTTATGAGGATCAAACACGGACGGCAAACTCTCGTTCACGGGATAAAAATAGGTATGTTCCAATTAAGAGAGTACCAAAGGCCCATACTGCGGCTTTCGCAACATCGCCCCAAATTAAGCTTTCGTTGTGAACCATCACTCGAGACCAGGAATCTAGAATTGGAAAAAACGGATTTATATTCTTGAAAAACGCCAATTGATCACTCACGCTTGATGCTTCAAAAAGTACTGGTGAGATGTATAGCAAGGTGCGATTTAAATAAGGTAGAAAATTAGAAATATCACGAATATAAACATTTGCTGCCGAAATAAGAATTGCAATACCTAAACCAAAAACCAAAGCTATAAAGATAACCAAGAATCCCCAAAGCATGTTCCAGTCAAAAGGTAGTCCAACTGCAAACTTAATAATCATAAATACTGGAATCGTTGGTAGAAATTTGAAAAAAGCCACGATGGTTGTAGAAAGTGGTAATGCAATTCTTGGGAAAGCAGTATTTAAAATCAAACTCTCACTAGAAGTCACTGATTTAGTTCCGCTGTTCATTGCATTACTTACAAGATAGAAAAGGAATAGGCAGGCAGTTAAATGTGCGTATCTGGTGCTATCGGCGCTACCCGCGATGATCTTGATCAGAACAAAGTAAATTGCAGAGAGCATCAAAGGATTTAAAATTAACCAGAGCTGACCAAAAAAAGAATCAAAGTGGCTGGCATGCAATTCTGATTTGGCATATTCATTCATGAAGGATCTGCGCGCCCATAAGGAGCGCCAATATCTTCTTAGCGGTGGCAGGCCAGCACGAAATGGTTCGTAAACCTCAACTGGCTTGCTCATATGGACAAGGTTACCTGAGAAAACGTCGGGTAGATGTAATAAAACCAACTCCCCAACTCATGTGCATCACAAGCAAGATTGCAGGAAGGTAAAACCTTTCTTTCAATGACTTGCCAATGGTGGCTGAGGCAAATATCAAGAAAGTTGCATAAACGCCGGCCGGAATAAAGAAAATTGGATTAAATAAACCTAGCACCAATGAGATCGAAGTTCCGACAACTGTAAATGGTGGAGCTAGATATCTTGCGTTGATAGTTCCTTTATGGGTTCGAGCTACAACTCGGCGCCAACGTCCATATTCAAAATATTGTTTTGCTAAGGCAGCCAAGGATTTTCTTGGCCTATATGTAACAGTCAATCGTGGATCAAAATATATTTTGCCACCGGCTTGTCTTAATCTGAAGTTCAATTCCCAGTCTTGAGCGCGAGTGAAATGTTCATCAAAACCATTCACTGCAGTTAAGGCTTCTTTCTTAAAAACTCCTAAATAAACAGTGTCAGTTTCGCCAGCTTCACCGCCAGTGTGAAATTTGGCGGCCCCAACACCTAGTGGGCTGCGCATGGCGCGAGCCACCGCCTTTTCAAAAGAGGTCACTCCCTCTGCTGCCATTACGCCACCTACATTTACTGCACCAGTATCGTTAAGTAATTTGACGGCAATACTTATGTAATTACTTGGAATATTCGCGTGACCATCAACTCTGACGATAATTGGATGTATAGATTTTGCAATTGCAAGATTCAAACCTGCGGCGGTCCGGCCAGTTGGATTGTCAACGATTTTTACTCTGGAATCTTTTTCTGACAAAGATTTTGCAATCTCTAGAGTTCGATCGCGTGATGGGCCAATTGCGAGGATGACTTCAAGTAAACCTTGGAAATCTTGCTTCAAAATCGCGCTAACCGCTTGCTCCAAATAATCTTCTTCGTTCAAAACTGGAAGAATTACTGAGACTGCGCTGGATGTCACCTCAACCATAACGGGGAAACGCTATCGCTTAAAGCTCGCTCTTGTAGGCTTTCGCCCGTGAAATCAGCTAAAGCAATCAAATACCTGACCTGGGCATCAATCGGAATTGTCTTAATTTCCGGCTTTGCTTGGTTAGGGCTTGGTCGCATTAGTGGAGCCATTAGTCGTGTGACGGTCTTTGATAATTTAATTAACCGCCCAGAAAAAGCATCAAGTGCAGTTACTTATTTGGTGGTTGGTTCAGACACGCGAGAAGGTTTGACTGCGGCGGAGCTACGTTTGCTTCGAGTGGGTTCAACTAAAACTGCAGCTGGTGCTCGTTCTGACACCATGATGTTGGTTCATATAAGCAAGTCTCGTGATCGCGCAGTTGTGATTTCAATACCAAGAGATAGTTTGGTGACCATTCCGGCACATACCAGCCTTGATGGAAAAACTCAGATTTCAGAGACGCAATCCAAAATAAATGCAGCTTTTGCTTGGGGTGGCGCCCCGTTACTTATTCAAACGATTGAAAAGGCTACCAATTTAAGAATTGATCATTATGTTGAAGTTAATTTTGCTGGATTTAAGAATGTAGTTGATGCGCTTGGCGGAATTCAAGTCTGTTCCAAGGTGCCGATTAATGATCCCAAGAGCCATTTAGTTATGTCGGCCGGAGTACATACGCTAAATGGTATTGAAGCGCTTAAATATGTACGTACAAGAGACTTTGATGGTTTGGGAGATATTGGGCGCATGCAAAGACAACAGCAATTTGTCTCTGCCGTCTTCCGAAAAGCTACCAGCACTGGCGTCTTGTTAAATCCGTTTAAAGTTAAAGATTTAATCTCTGCCATATTTAAGACTGTAAAGACAGATGAGACTTTAGATCAAGGCGATATCGTTAATCTTGCCAAGCAAATAAAAAATCTAGCGCCTGGCAAAATGCGCACGATGACCATTCCGCTTGGCACTGCAAATGGCTATGCCGCAGGAGTTGGCTCAGTTGTTATTTGGCACGAAACTCTGGCACCAGAACTCTTTGAAAGATTGCGAAATGATCTGCCAGTTGTAGATGAAGTAAAGCCATCAAAATCAGCAAATACAGAGAAGAAGAAGGCATCTGCTACCCCTTCTATAGTTGATAAATTCAAGACGCGTACCGCAAATGAAAATCCTTGCGGAGAGATTAAGTATTAGAATCACAATATGAAAATTTCGGTAATTGGTACTGGATATTTAGGTGCTACCCATGCAGCTTGCATGGCCGAGCTTGGACTAGATGTGGTTGGTGTCGATAGTGATGCCGCCAAAATTGAAGCGCTATCTAAAGGAGAACTTCCTTTCTATGAGCCAGAACTTCCGGAACTGCTCTCAAAGCACGTAAAAGGCGGGAAATTAAAGTTCACTACTGATTACTCGGAAATTGCAGATTGCGATGTGCATTTCATATGCGTTGGAACGCCACAAATGAAAGATGGCCTAGCCGCAGATTTAAGTTATGTAAAAAGCGCATTTGCGGCTGTTGCTGCAGTTGCAAAGCCAGGATCGCTCTTAGTGGGTAAATCAACAGTTCCTGTCGGCACCGCACAAGAGTTAGCAAAACAAATGCCAGCCCATACAGAGTTAGCATGGAATCCAGAATTCTTGCGTGAAGGATTTGCAGTTGAAGATACATTGAGACCTAACCGTTTGGTGGTTGGAGTTACTTCAGACCGCGCCGAAGAAATTCTTAAAGAGGCTTATGCGGTTAACTTAAAAGAGGGCACTCCATGGGTCCGTGCAAATCTTCCAACTGCAGAGTTGGTAAAAGTGTCTGCCAATTCATTTTTAGCGACCAAAATTTCATTCATTAACGCTATGGCAGAAATCTGCGAAACCACTGGTGGTGATGTAACTGTGCTTGCTAAAGCAATCGGTTATGACCCAAGAATCGGAAATCGTTTCTTGCAAGCTGGTATTGGTTTTGGCGGCGGATGTTTACCAAAAGATATCCGCGCATTTATGGCCCGTGCTGAAGAGCTAGGCGCATCACAGGCTGTCGAATTTTTGAAGGATATTGATGCAATTAATCTTCGGGCACGCAAACGCGTAATAAATTTGGTGGAGAAAGAGTTGGGACTTGACCTAAAATCTTTCAAAATTGCAGTTCTTGGCGCGACTTTCAAACCAGACTCTGATGACGTACGTGATTCCCCTGCGTTAGACATCGCAGCCCAAATACATGCAGCCGGAGCAGAAGTTACTATTCATGATCCAAAGGGAATTGAGCCTGCGCGCAAACGCTTCCCAGCACTTAACTTTGCTGAGAAAGTAGAAGAGTGCGTATCTGGTGCTGATTTGATTCTGCATCTAACTGAATGGAAAGAGTATCGAGAGCTCGATCCTGCAGCAATAAAGAAATTAGTAAAGCAGGCAAAAATTCTTGATGGACGCAACATGTTAGATCGCGAAAAATGGCAGGCAGCTGGTTGGGATTTTCACGCCTTAGGACGTGCATGAGTTTTAACGAAGAAACCATCTCTCAGGTTTTAGCCATGAAAACTTGGGCAGTGGTTGGTCTGGGCAATAATCCAGAGCGTGCCGCATACGGAGTTGCCAAGTTACTTCAAGATAAAGGCCACAAAATTGTCCCGGTTTATCCTAGAGCGGAAGAAGTTCATGGAGAGATGGGTTACAAAACACTGTCAGAAATACCTTTTCCAATAGATGTCGTAGATTGTTTTGTTAATTCAAAATTGGTTGGGAAAGTAGTCGATGAAGCGATTGCAATTGGCGCGAAAGCAGTTTGGTTACAACTGGATGTAATCGATCAAGAAGCGGTTGATCGTGCTGAAGCTGCGGGATTACTTGCGATAATGGATCGCTGCCCTGCTATTGAATATAGGAAGCGTTAAAAACCAGTTTTTTGATTGCGCTTGGCTTTAAGCGCCGCACCTTTAGATTTTGCCTCTTCATTTAGTTTGCTCATGGCCAATTCAACTTTTTCAAGAAGCGCGCTATCTGCAGATGCCAAAATTCGAGCAGCTAATATTCCAGCATTTTTTGCATTACCAATTCCAACTGTTGCAACTGGAATGCCTGCTGGCATCTGCACTATCGAAAGTAATGAATCCATGCCTTCCAAATTTGCTAGGGCAACTGGAACTCCGATTACTGGCAGCGCTGTCAAAGAGGCGACCATGCCAGGTAAATGTGCTGCCCCGCCGGCACCTGCGATGATCACTTTATAGCCATTATTGGCAGCGCTCTTTGCGAATTCCGCCATCTCAATTGGCATTCGATGCGCCGACAAAACTTCAGCGGTGTATGTAATTCCAAATTCATCTAACACATTTGCTGCGGCTTCCATGATTGGCCAATCAGAATCTGAACCCATAATGATTGCTACATCACTCATCAATCTCTCCGCTCATATATGCAAGTGCATGATCAATTTCGCTTCTTAATTCTACGAGGTTATCGCCGGTAATGGTTACGTGGCCAATCTTCCTACCCGGTCTAACCTCTTTTCGATAGTGATGGAACTTTAAGGCAGGAGTTCTAGCCATCAAATGTAAGTATGGTCTGTACATGTCGCTCTTGCTTCCACCCAAAATGTTTCCCATTACTGCCCAGTTGGCGACCATTGATGTTTCTCCGAGAGGTAAGTCCAAGATTGCGCGAAGATGTTGTTCGAATTGGCTAGTCACGGAACCTTCAATCGTCCAATGACCTGAATTGTGAGGACGTAAAGCTAATTCATTTATTAGCAACTCATCGCCCTTAACAAATATTTCAACCGCCATTACTCCAACCAATTTAATCTCTTCTGCAATCTGCAATGCTAAATTTTGTGCAGCTTCTGATTGAGATGCTGAAAACTCAGGAACGGGGGTAACAGTTTCGATACAAATGCCATCGCGCTGAACAGTTCGGGTAGGCGCCCATGTGGCAGCTTGTCCATGTGGTGAACGGGCAACCATAACTGCAATTTCAAAATCAAATTCAATCAATTCCTCTAGTAATATTTTAGGAACTTCTTTCAACAATTCGATTAACTCTGCTTTTGAGTTAACTTTCCAAACTCCACGGCCGTCGTAGCCACCAGAAATTGATTTAGCAATCGCCGGATAGTTCCACTCTGGTGCCTCAGTAACTACTTGCCACTTCGGGTTTGGTAGATGTGACAACTTGGCACGCATAAGCGCTTTATCTTGCGAATATTGGAAGGCATTCGAAGATGGCAAGAATTTAACGCCTTCACTTTCTAGCGTTCTAATTATTGAAATTGGAATTAATTCATGTTCGAAAGTGACGACATCACAACTTGCGGCAAATTTACGAACTGTTTCTATATCTTTGAAATCTCCGACAACATGTGGAGAGCTTTGAGCGGCTGAATCTTCTGAAGAATTGGCTAAGGTAACCAATTCAATTCCGAGCGCTGCCGCTGGAGCTAAAGTCATCTGCGCTAACTGACCTGAGCCGATGACTCCAACACGTGGGAATGTCTTCACGCGCTCATCTTAAATGAACAATATCTCCTACCCTAATCTCCCGTGTGTTTAGCAAGAGCGCACCTTCATTTGAAATTCCAATTGCAAGATCTTCAATAATTTCTCCGGTTGGCAAAGCAGCACTTACCTGCTTACCAATAGTTAAACATCTTTTGCGATAATTATTTTTCTCTGCCTCAATATTGTTTAAGGTGGCGCCAAGTTCATTCAATATCATAATAAGGAGTTCACTTCGATCAACTTTGGTTTTCATTGAAAGTGAAATCGCATTTTCTATAGGGAGTTCATCCTGTGACTGATAGATATTTATTCCAATTCCAACAATTAAGCCTTTTTCATTTTTCTCACTTAATATCCCAGCTAACTTCTTGCCATCAATAATTAAATCATTTGGCCATTTAAGTTCAACTATTTCTTTTCCTGCATGTTTATTTATTGCGCGAGCAACTGCTAAACCAGAAATAAGTGGAACCCATCCAAAATTATGTTCATATTTACTTGAATCTAAAGTAAATGAAAAGGTCAAACCTTTTCTTGGTGGTACTTCAAATTTACGATCTAATCTGCCACGACCTGAACTTTGAAATTCAGCAACTAAAACTTTTCCGGCTTCGAAATTTGAAGCTAAATCAATCTGGGTGGAAGTAGTTTCTTCCGTCACGCTTACTGACCAGTACTGCGCAACTTTTAAATTTATGGCTTCCACTTTTAGCGCTTCGATACCCACAGCAGGTACGGTAAGCCCATGAGCAAGAATCTGAAAACTACAGCGGGCAAGATTGAGGATTTACGCGCGAGACTGGATGAGGCAGTACATGCGGCATCCGAAACTGCGGTGACTAAACAACATGCAAAGGGCAAGCTGACCGCGCGCGAACGTATCGCGCTTCTTCTCGATGAGGGATCTTTCCAAGAGATGGATGAGTTCGCTCGCCATCGTTCCTATTCATTTGGAATGGAAAAGAATCGTCCATATGGTGACGGTGTAGTTATTGGTTTTGGAACAATTGACGGGCGTAGCGTTGCCGTTTATTCACAAGATTTTACAATTTTCGGTGGTTCGCTCGGCGAAGTTATGGCTGAAAAAATTCGAAAAATTATGGAGTTCGCACTTAAGAATGGAGTGCCTCTTATTGGCATTAATGATTCGGGTGGCGCTCGAATTCAAGAAGGTGTGCAAGCGCTCGGAGGATATGGCCACATATTCCGTTTGAATACTCGATCATCAGGAGTAATTCCCCAAATTACCTTAATTCTTGGACCATGCGCCGGCGGTGCGGCTTACTCTCCTGCCCTTACAGATTTCACTGTAATGGTCAATGAAAAGTCTTACATGTTTATCACTGGTCCAGATGTTATTAAAACCGTAACTGGCGAAGAAGTTGGAATGGAAGAGCTAGGCGGTGCTCATACTCATGCGTCCAAGACCGGTAACGCACATTACTTGGCGGAATCTGAGGAAGATGCGATTGATTATGTAAAAGCGCTGCTCTCCTATTTACCAAGTAATAATATGGATGGAGCCCCACATTTACCTGCAACTGAAACACTTGCACGTAAAGCTACCGATACCGCGCTTGATACCTTAATCCCGGATTCGCCTAATCAGCCATATGACATGAAGACCGTTATACATGCGTTGCTTGATGAAGGAGAATTTTTAGAAATTCATGCGAACTTTGCGCCAAATATTATTGTTGGTTATGGTCGCATCGAAGGCGAAACCATTGGAATTATTGCAAACCAACCACAGCAATTAGCTGGAACTTTAGATATAGATTCTTCAGAAAAAGCTGCCAGATTCTTACGTTTCTGCGATGCATTCAATATTCCAATTGTCACCCTTGTAGATGTACCAGGCTTTCTACCTGGAACAGAACAAGAGTGGGATGGCATCATTCGTCGTGGCGCTAAATTGCTTTATGCATATGCAGAGGCCACCGTACCTCTGGTAACGCTCGTAACTCGCAAAGCATATGGTGGCGCTTACATTGTTATGGGTTCTAAGCAAATTGGCGGCGATGTAGTTTTTGCATGGCCGACCGCTGAAATCGCGGTGATGGGTGCACAGGGCGCAGTTAATATTCTTTATCGCAAGGAAATCGCTGAAGCTAAAGACCCAGAAGCGCTTCGAGCTCAATTAGTTGCTGAATACAATGAATCTCTTGCTAATCCATACAATGCAGCAGAACGTGGAATTGTTGATGCAGTAATTGAGCCAAATCAATCTCGTGAATACATTACAAAAGTTCTTCGAACGTTGAAAACCAAGCGAGATTCCTTGCCTCCTCGCAAACACGGAAATATTCCGCTATGACCGTTAAATTTACGATTATTAGTGGGAAGCCAAGCAAAGAAGAGTTGGCGATTCTGACGCAAGTACTAAATCAACACAAAAGAGTAGAGAAAGATCCGGTAGTTAAACGTAGTACTTGGGCGCAACCAATCATGCGTGCTCCAATGCCACAAGCAATTAAGTTTGGGGCGGGACGAAATATCTAACATGCGATTGATTCTTGCATCTCAATCTCCATCTCGTAAACGTTTGCTCGAGAGCGCTGGATTGCATCCAGAAATTATCATTAGCAATGTTGATGAAGAAACCGATCATTTTAATGCCATGTCACCAGTGGACATGGTGATTGCACTTGCAATCACAAAGGCACACACAGTTAGAGAAATGGTGAGCGACGATTCAATAATTATTGCTTGCGATTCCACATTTGAGTTTGAAGGTGAATCATTTGGTAAACCCGCAACTACCGAAATTGCAATTGAGCGCGCCAAACGTTTAAGTGGGAAAACTGGTCTCTTGCATACCGGCCATTGCATTATTGACACAAAACAAGGTCGAGAATTGGCAGATCGTGTAACCACTTCAGTAACTTTTGAAACCTTAGATGAAGAGTTGATCAAAGATTATGTAGCAACCGGTGAGCCATTAAAAGTCGCAGGAGGCTTTACTTTAGATGGCTTTAGTTCACCTTTAATTGCAGGGATCGATGGTGATTACACAAATGTGGTTGGAATTTCTATGGCCTATTTGCGTAAGAGTTTGGAGCACTTAGGCTATCCATGGCCAGCAGCTAAGAAGATCGGAGCAAAATGAAACGCGTGCTTATAGCTAACCGTGGCGAGATTGCGGTTCGAGTAATCCGTGCCTGCCGAGATCACGGAATTGAATCTGTCGCAGTTTATTCAGATGAAGACCGCACTTCTATTCATGCGTCAATGGCTGATGCGGCCTTTTCACTAAAAGGTTTAACTGCAGCACAGACTTATCTAAATATTGAAAAATTAATTAGCGTCGCAAAAGAATCTGGCGCAGATGCCGTTCATCCTGGATACGGATTCTTATCTGAAAATGCTGATTTTGCTGAAGCAGTTATTGGCGCAGGTTTAATTTGGATTGGTCCACCACCGTCTGCAATTCGTGCACTCGGCGATAAAGTTTCTGCAAGAAAAATTGCCTCTGCAGCTGGTGCACCTTTGGTAGCCGGAACTAAAGATCCCGTCTCATCTCATGAAGAAGTTATCGCTTTTGCCAAGGAACATGGTTTGCCGGTAGCGATTAAAGCTGCACATGGCGGCGGAGGTCGTGGTTTAAAAGTCGCAAGAACGCTCGAAGAAATACCGGAACTTTATGCATCGGCGGTCCGCGAAGCGATTGCTGGATTTGGTCGAGGAGAATGTTTTGTTGAGAGATATTTAGATAAGCCTAGACATGTCGAAACTCAAGTTCTCGTTGATAAACATGGCAATGCAGTAGTTGTTTCAACTCGAGATTGTTCATTACAACGTCGCCATCAAAAGCTGGTTGAAGAAGCGCCCGCGCCATTCTTGAGCAAAGAGCAGAATGAAGAGTTATATCGAGCAAGTAAAGCCATCATGAAGGAAGCAGGTTATGTCGGTGCTGGTACTTGCGAATTCTTGGTTGGACTTGATGGAACCATCTCTTTCCTTGAAGTAAATACTCGACTACAGGTGGAGCACCCGGTTTCTGAAGAGGTAACTGGACTTGATTTAGTTCGTCAACAATTCCGAATTGCCGAAGGTGAAACTCTAGGTTTTGGTGATCCTGAAATTAGAGGACATTCCATTGAATTTCGCATTAATGGAGAGGATCCAGGTCGAGGCTTTTTACCTGCGCCTGGTCAAATAACTCAATGGCAGTTGCCAACCGGACCTGGCGTTCGAGTAGATGCGGGCTTCCAAAAAGATGACTCAATCGGTGGGAATTTCGATTCCTTACTTGCAAAATTAATTGTCACTGGAAGTTCACGTGAAGAGGCGATCAACCGCTCAAGACGCGCTCTGCAAGAGTTCAAAATCGAAGGATTAGCCACTGCACTTCCCTTTCATCGCGCAATTCTTGAGGATGATAATTACACTAAAAACTTTAAGGTTTACACCAGCTACATTGAAAATGAATTTGTAAACGAAATTCCTGAATACAAAGCTAGCGCACCAGTTGTACAGACACATGCGGCGCCAGAGCACATAATTACAGAGGTAAATGGCCATCGCTTCGAAGTACTAGTTCATGCTCCTGAGCCTGTTCATAAACGCCATCGAGCCAGAAAAGGTGCAAGTGGTGGTGCGACCGGAGATGGATTGCTGGCTCCAATGCAAGGAACGGTTGTGAAAATTGCAGTTAAAGAGGGAGATTCGGTTGAGAAAGGCGATTTGATCTTCGTGCTTGAGGCGATGAAGATGGAGCAACCTCTTACTGCTCATAAATCTGGGAAGATCAGTAAATTAGTAGCTGAGATTGGTGAAACCGTCGCAAGCGGTACTAGTTTGTGCGAAATTACTGACTAAATTAGATTAGGTACGTGAACCGAGTCGAAATTGAAAATTGGATTGCTGACGATCCCGATCCAAAAACCGCTGCTGAATTACAGAATCTGTTAGATTCAAATGATGAAGCTGCACTAGCGAAATTATTTAATGGCTTTTTAACTTTTGGCACTGCTGGTCTTCGAGGTCCGATTGCGCCTGGTCCGTCAGGAATGAACCGCGCGGTTGTTGGAAGGACCGCAGCAGCAATTGCACAATACATGAAGCAGCGAAATTTAACTTCGGCAGTTATCGGACGGGATGCTCGTTACGGATCTGAAGATTTCACCAGAGAGAGCGCAGAGATTCTAAGTGGCGCAGGAATTGAAGTAAGCGTCTTGCCAAGACCGCTCCCAACTCCGGTACTTGCGCATGCAGTTAAGAAATTAGGTGCACATGTTGGAATTATGGTTACTGCAAGCCATAACCCACCAATGGACAATGGTTACAAGGTCTATTTAAATGCCGAGGTAGATGGCATTAATTATCAAGGTTCTCAAATCATCACACCAACCGATAAATTGATTTCGGCCGAAATCGACAAAATTACCTCTCTGAAAAGTCAGCCCAGAGGAAATAAATGGCAGAATCTAAACGATGAAGTCTTCGATGATTATGTGGCGCGAACTGCAACTATCGGAAAGACACCCGGCAAATTAAAAATTGTTTATACCGCAATGCATGGTGTTGGCCTAGAAACAGTCCAAGCGGTTTTTAAGAAAGCTGGTTTCAATCAACCAATATTGGTAGAAGAACAGGCGCAACCAGATCCTGATTTTCCAACTGTTTCATTTCCAAACCCAGAAGAACCTGGTGCAATTGATTTAAGTCTGGCTAAAGCTAAATCAGTTGGAGCTGATTTAGTTATAGCTAATGATCCTGATGCCGACCGATGTGCTGCAGCAATAAATGATCCTAAGCATGGATGGCGCATGCTAAAAGGTGATGAGTTAGGAATTCTCCTCGGTGATTGGATTGCCCGCACAAATAATGGGAATTATGGAAATTCAATAGTCTCTTCTTCGGGTCTCAGCAAAATTTGTAAACATTATGGAAGAAATTTTCAGGAGACATTAACTGGATTTAAGTACTTAGCGCAGATACCAAATCTCGCATTTGCATATGAAGAGGCAATTGGTTATTCAGTTGACTCAGCTACCGTGTCAGATAAGGATGGCGTAAGTGCAGCTATTGCTCTGGCGCAGTTAGCTGAAGAGTTAGCCGTAAAGGGCCAAACTATTTATGACCGACTGCAAGAAATCTGGAAAATAATTGGATTCCATGCCACGGAGCAAATTTCAATTCGCGTTGAGAATATCAAATTAGTTGGAGCGGTACTCGATAAATTCCGAAATAATCCGCCAAAAGAGATTGCGGGCTTTCAAGTTACTTCAATTGATGATCTTGCAAATCCAACTAATGGCTTACCACCTACGGATGGTCTTCGCATTTGGCTTGGCGATATTCGAGTAATTGTTCGCCCTTCTGGCACAGAACCTAAATTAAAGTGTTACATCGAAGTAATTAGCCAGACCGAAGAGCAGGCACTAGAGAAACTTGCCACATTACGTGGACCACTGAAAGAATTGCTCAAATAAGCAGGGAGGCTTTGATGCAATTCTTTGGGCTAGTCGATGGCTCTGAAAGCTCCCTAAAGTCATTTCTAAATAATCTTTCACCGGTAGATCAGGTAGGTGCAGATGCTCGCGCCGCCATGCTCGGTACTCGAAGCATTAAGACTTCAAGTAAAGCTTGGGCGATTGATACCGCTATCTCAATGGTTGATTTAACAACTTTGGAAGGTGCAGATACTCCTGGGAAAGTTAAAGCGCTCTGCACCAAAGCAGTTCGACCTGCTCCTACCGATTTAACCGTACCAAGTGTTGGTGCAGTTTGTGTCTATAACGATATGGTCAAGATCGCTCGTGATCATCTGGATTTAATTGGTGGCAGAGAAATCCCGGTGGCTGCGGTTTCTACCGCATTCCCATCAGGTCGCGCATCCATGAAAGTTAAGTTACAAGATACGCAAGATGCTATCGATGCAGGAGCCACTGAAATTGATATGGTGATAGATCGTGGCGCCTTTCTCTCAGGCCGATTAGGTGAGGTCTTTGACGAAATTGTAAATATTAAAGCAATCTGCGGAGATAAAGCTCATTTGAAAGTAATCTTCGAAACCGGTGAGCTGGTCACTTATGACAATGTGCGAAAAGCATCTTATTTAGCGATGTTGGCCGGCGGAGATTTCATAAAAACTTCTACCGGCAAAGTCGCTCCTGCTGCTACCCCACCTGTAGTAATGATTATGTTGGAAGCGGTTAGGGATTTTAGAGATATTACCGGTCATCAAATCGGAGTAAAACCAGCAGGTGGAATTCGCACGACCAAAGATGCAATCAAGCAATTAGTTCTGGTCAATGAAATTGCTGGGCCAGATTGGCTATCAAATAAATATTTCCGCATTGGCGCAAGTGCGCTACTTAATGATTTGTTGTTACAACGAATGAAGCTAACCGATGGCTACTATGAGAGCCCTAACTACGTGACGGTGGACTAATGACTTTTGAATACGCACCAGCTCCTGAATCTAAGTCAATTGTAAAGATTCAGAAAGAATACGGACATTTCATTAATGGCAAGTTCGTCAAAGGAAAAAGACACTTTGCAACGATCAACCCGGCAACTGAAGAAGTTCTCTCGCATGTGGCAAATGGCGATAAATTAGATATTGATAAGGCGGTACAGGCCGCACAAGTGGCATACACAAAGGTATGGTCTAAATTGTCAGGCGCTGAACGCGGAAAATACCTATATCGAATAGCTCGTATTTTGCAGGAACGGGCCCGCGAATTCGCAGTGCTAGAAACAATGGATAATGGAAAACCAATTCGTGAAACCCGAGATATTGATATCCCGCTGGTCGCGGCTCACTTTTTTTATCATGCCGGTTGGGCAGACAAATTAGATTATGTTGGCGTTGGCACCGCTCCTAAGGCCTACGGAGTAGTTGGCCAAATAATTCCTTGGAACTTCCCGCTACTAATGCTTGCTTGGAAAGTTGCACCGGCGCTAGCTGCAGGAAATACCGTGGTCTTAAAACCAGCAGAGAGCACTCCTTTGACGGCACTTTTATTTGCTGAAGTTTGTCAACAGGCAGAATTGCCGGAAGGCGTTGTAAACATTGTTACTGGAGTTGGCGAAACTGGTGCTGAAATTGTTAATCATCCTGGGATTGCAAAGATTGCATTTACTGGATCAACTGAAGTCGGCAAATTAATTGCAAAAGCAATTGCTGATACCAAGAAAGTGGCCACTCTCGAGTTGGGTGGCAAAGGCGCCAATATAGTTTTTGAAGATGCCGCAATCGATCAAGCTGTTGAAGGCATAGTTAATGGTATTTTCTTTAATCAAGGCCACGTCTGCTGTGCCGGTTCGCGTCTTTTAGTACAAGAAAATGTAGCTGATGAAGTAATCAAGAAATTACAAAGCCGTATGGAGAAAATTCGTCTAGGTGATCCATTAGATAAGAACACCGATATAGGCGCAATTAATTCAAAAGCACAGTTAGAAAAAATCAAAGAATTAGCAGCATCTGGAAGCGCTGAAGGTGGCGAAGCTTGGTCACCTAAGTGTGAATTACCAAAGAATGGCTTCTGGTTTGCTCCAACAATATTTACCGGAGTAACCCAAGCGCATCGAATTGCGCGAGAAGAAATTTTTGGCCCAGTACTATCTGTTTTAACTTTCCGCACCCCAGCAGAGGCGATTGAGAAAGCAAATAACACTCCTTTTGGACTATCGGCAGGTATCTGGAGCGAGAAAGGTTCTAAAGTACTTTGGGCGGCAGAACAACTACGCGCTGGGGTAATTTGGGCTAACACCTTTAATAAATTTGATCCAGCTTCTCCATTTGGTGGTTATAAGGAATCTGGCTGGGGCCGCGAAGGTGGCAGACACGGTCTTAAGGGTTATTTAAAGTCAAAAGAGCAGGTGATGTGATGTCAAGAATTGATGTGAAGAAAACTTACAAACTTTATATTAATGGTGCTTTCCCACGTTCTGAATCTGGCCGAGTTTATGAAGTTAAGAACGCTAAGGGTCAATTTATTGCAAACCCAGCCTTAGCATCTCGAAAAGATCTTAGGGATGCAGTTGTGGCATCACGCGCAGCATTTGGTAAGTGGAGCGGATCTACCGCATACCTACGCGGTCAAATACTTTACCGAATTGCAGAGATGCTTGAAGGGCGTAGCGAACAATTTGAAACCGAATTAAAAGCAATTGGCGATAAAAGCAAGATTTCAGAGGTTGTCGATTTGGTAGTTTGGTACGCCGGTTGGACTGATAAATTATCTGCGCTCGATGGAGTCACCAACCCAGTATCAGGACCATTTTATAACTTCACTACCCCAGAAGCGTTAGGTGTAGTCGGAGTGATCTCAAAACCAAATTTCTTAGAATTCATAGATTCCGTAATGGCGACTATTGCAAGTGGTAATACCGCAGTTGTCTTAGCTCCTGATGCACTTGGAATTCCTGCGATGAGTTTTGCTGAAGTACTTGCAACCAGTGATCTTCCTGCGGGTGTTTTAAATATTCTCACTGGAAAAATAAATGAGTTGGCACCTTGGATGGCTTCGCATATGGATATTGATGGTTTAGATATCACAGGAGCAAAAAGCCAAGGGGAATTAAAAGTTGCAGGCGCTGAAAATTTAAAGCGAATTCATACTTTCAGCAAAATCAAGAATCCAGCGAGAATTTTGGCATTTATGGAAGCCAAAACTGTTTGGCACACCATCGGTATTTAAATCCAATTTGAATCTACCGTAGTAAACCAAAGGTCCTTAAAGGCTTTGGCATCCAGGTCTAAAACCACATTAGTGCGCGCGGCGCCTGGAATTCTTCTGGGTTCAATCATTAATTCAAGGCGTGGACGGCGATCAACCACAGTCATCCCACGAACTAACCCGTGTGCTACTTCTACTCCAACATCAAAAACCTCAGTTTTCAAAAGTGCCGGACGAAGTACTGCAGCAACTGCACCATAGTCACCAAGCGTTACATTTTGTTTTAATTTCTTAATACAAGCTTGTAGCAATTTGCCAGCAAATTGCGCAGATTGATTGGAACTTCGCTGTAATTGAACCGCTTCAGATTCTGTTACTAGTGGATGGTAAAAAACATCTAACCCATACATTGTGATTGGAATTCCACTTCTAAAAACAATATCAGCTGCTTCAGGGTCATGCCAAATATTAAATTCCGCCATTGCGGTTGCATTTCCGACTGAAGCAGATCCACCCATTAAGCAAATTTCTTTCAATTTCTTAGCGCTTTCAGGGTAAGTCGTAATGAAATTTGCAATATTAGTAAGTGGCGCAACTGGTACGAGCGTTACAGCCTCCTTACTGCCTTCGACTAGATCACGTAATAAATCAATAGCACTTCTAGAATCTATCTTTCTTTTTGATTCCGGTAATCCCAAATCACCCATTCCGTCAGCACCATGAATATGTTCTGCATAAAGTGGCTCTTCAACTAAAGGTCGAGTGGCGCCTTTGGCAACTGGAATTTCTCCTGCTCCAGCCGCATCGAGAACAATCAAAGTATTCTTAACAACTTGATCCACATTTGTGTTTCCGTCTACACATGTAATTCCGAGTAGATTAATTTCTTTACTCATGGCAGCGAAAAGCACTGCAAATGCATCATCAAAACCAGTATCTACATCAAGAATCATTGGTACTCGCATAATTCATAAGTCTAGCCATACAATTGCAATTGTGAAGAGACCGGTAATTGCTGTAGTTGGTAGCGTCATGATGGATCTGACAGCTTATGCAAAGAAGATTCCGGGACCAGGAGAAACCTTGGTTGGTAAGCAATTTACCACCGGTTTTGGTGGCAAGGGCGCCAATCAAGCAGTCATGGCGGCGATTGCAGGGGCTGAAGTTTATTTCATTGGAAAAATCGGCAATGATCTATTTGGTGACCAATTCCTTGAAAATTTCAAAGCTCGTGGTATCAATACCAAATATATAGAAAGAACAACTGAACCTTCTGGTGTGGCGCATATTTGGGTGGATGAAAGTGGCGAGAATAGAATCATCATTATTCCTGGTGCAAATCATAAAATTGATAGCGCCGTTGCCGCTAACGCAATAGCTGAAATTCCAAATTTAGATATTGTGATTGGCCAATGCGAGATTAAGCAAGAGGTAACCTTGGCGGCATTTAAAGCTGCAAAAGTACGTAGCGCTACAACAATTCTCAACCCTGCACCTTTTGAAGAATTGTCACCGGATTTAATTGCACTTTGTGATTGGATTATTCCAAACGAAACTGAGTTCGCCGAACTTGGTAATTTGAATGCCAATATCTTGCTTACCGAAGGTGATCAAGGGGTACGACACTTATCTAGTGGGCTACATGTGCCTGCGATAAAAGTAAATGCAATTGATACTACTGGCGCCGGAGATAGCTTTGTCGGTGCATTCGCTGCCAAATTAAAGGAAGGCGAAGAAATTGCGATGAAATTTGGTTGCATCGCTGCAGGTATTAGTGTTACTCGAAAAGGCGCGCAAAGTTCCTATCCAAGTTATGAAGAGATTGCGACCTTTTCATAACCGCGCAAAACAAATGTTGGTCGTCTAATAGGTTCGCTTGCAATCTGCATATTTGGAAAGGCTTTGACCAACTTTGGTAATGCAATTCCCATCTCTAATCGGGCTAGCGGGCCACCTAAACAGAAGTGGATTCCTGCGCCAAAGCCAATATGTGGGTTGGGATCACGCGTAATGTCCATTAAATCAGCCTCTTTGAAATGCTTCCCATCTCTATTAGCCGAACCCAATAGCGCTGCGATTTTCTGACCCTTATGAATTTCTACCCCGCCAATTTCGGTATCAGCGGTAGCGGTTCTTTCGAATAGATGCAGTGGGGCGTCAAAGCGTAGGAATTCTTCAACGGCAGTTGCAGCTACTTGATCAGGATTATTACGTAAAATTTGGAACTGCTCTTCTCTTTCAAGTAATGCAACCATGCCATTACCAAAGCCATTAACGCTAGCTTCATGACCTGCATTTAAGAGTAATACGCAAGTTGCAACTAGTTCATGCGCATTTAACTTCTCTCCTTGTTCTTCAACACGAACTAAGTCTGAAATTAAATCGCTACCTGGTTTGAGCTTTCGTTCATCGGCAAGTTTCTGAACGTAATCCGCAAATTCTGCAGCTGCTTGCTTAGCTGCAGCTTGCGCTTCAGGAGATGGATTCACTTCATACATTTTCACAATGGCTTGAGACCAAGGTCGAAGTAAATACTCTTCCTCTTCAGGAAAACCGAGCATGGCAACAATTACTTTTACTGGAAGTGGTTCGGCGAAATCAGCAATGAGATCCCAGGTGTCGCTTTTGGCTCTAATTTCACCGATCAAGTCATCAACTATTCGATTAATAACAACGCGCTGACTTTCGATAATGTTCTTATTAAATGCTTTAGAAACTAGGGATCTTAATCTAGTGTGCTTAGGAGGTTCTGAATCCAAAATTGAATCAGCATGCAGCCAATTAAAGGTTGACCACTCGGCTTCCGGTTCTTTGGCCTTAAAAATTCTACCTAGCGACTTATTTCTTAAGGTCGCATTCGCATCATCATAATTAGCCGCCAGAAACATTTGCGTCTCTTCATGCCAAACTGGTTTCCCGAACGCTCTCAATTTTGCTAATTCTGGGTATGGATTTATGAGAAACTCAGAATCATTAAAGTTGATCATAACCTGCTCCAATCACCTTAAAATAGTGGCTTTTTTCAGCTAAAAAGGCGTTATTCAATGCATTTAAAGTCAGCTCTTTGAATTCTGGAATCCCCCAGCCAAATGCTTTGGCGCATTCAGAGAACTCATGGCTCATACTCGTCCGGCTCATTAACCGATTGTCCGTATTTAAGCCAACATTAAAACCCAAATCAAACAATTTCTTGATTGGATGATGAGCATAGGTATCGGCGATACCTGTTTGTAAATTTGAAGTTGGACAGATTTCCAAGTGAATCTGCATATCGAGTATCTCTTTTGCTAAATCTCCATTTGGTAAATCTTCAGCGATTCTAACTCCGTGCCCTATACGTTTTGCGCCACAAGAATTTACCGCCAAATTTATAGATTCAATGCCATCCCCTTCACCAGCGTGTATCGTGAAAGGAACCTCATGGCGCTTTAAATAATCAAAAGTCTCTTTTTGTAACGTTGGCGGAAATCCTTTTTCAGGTCCCGCGATATCAAAACCGACTACACCATGTTCGCGATACTTAACGACAATCTCTGCGACTTTTTGAGATTTGTCCCACTGCCGCATTCCGCAAAGAATCGTATTCACCTTTAGGCCAGTAATAGTTTCGCCTTGTCGATAACCTTCGAGCATCGCCTCAGTGACATCTTCCATTGTTAAACCTTTTTTGGTGAAATGTTCAGGCGCAACCCTTACTTCAGCGTAAATGACCCCATCGTTATGCAAATCAATCACAGTCTCTTTGGCAACTCGCACAATATCTTCTTGACGTTGCATAACCGCGATGGTGTGATCAAAAGTCTCTAAGTAACGCTCTAACGAACCTGAATCACATGCAGCCTGAAACCAATCTGCTAATTCACTTGAATTTTGAGTCGGTAATTTTGTATAGCCGATTTGATCTGCAATTTCGATGATGGTCTCTGCTCTTAAACCACCATCTAAATGATCGTGAAGTAAGACTTTTGGTAAATGTTTCAACCGATTTGCTCCAAAACCAGCGGCAATCTTTGATAATTTGAGTCATATTCAACAGCGCCCACTAAAGATTCTTCTGCTCGCTCAAAAAGCTCAGGCTTATCGGTGTGTAAAGTAAATATTGGTGCACCTTTGGTTATGGATTGGCCAGGTTTAGCATGAATTTCGATTCCGGCTCCAAGTTGCAATTGTTCACCTTGCTTTGAACGGCCCGCGCCCAATCGCCATGCAGCGACCCCAACTTTTAGCGCATCCATTCTGGTAAGGGTGCCGCTTTGTTCTGCGTTAATAGTTAACTTCTCTTTTGCAACGGGCAGCGCGGCATCTGGATCTCCACCTTGCGCTTTTATCATTCTGCGCCAATGGTCCATTGCTTTGCCGTTCTTAAGATTATCTGCTGGATCTATTCCAGAAATTCCTGCAAGTTGGAGCATCTCTCGCGCTAGAAGTACAGTCAATTCGACTACATCTTCTGGACCGCCACCAGCGAGAACTTCTACCGACTCACGTACTTCAAGTGCATTGCCTGCGGTCAAACCTAACGGCACATCCATCGCCGTAATAAGCGCTTTAATATTTACGCCAGCGCTCTTTCCAATTTCAACCATTACCGTTGCTAATTCGCGAGCTTTAGCAGGATCGCTCATAAACGCACCGCTTCCAGTTTTCACATCAAGTACCAATGAGCCGGTGCCTTCAGCAATTTTCTTACTCATAATTGATGATGCGATTAATGGAATGGCTTCGACGGTGGCAGTGACATCTCTTAGCGCATAAAGTTTCTTATCTGCAGGTGCAAGACCGGTACCTGCAGCGCAGATAACTCCGCCAGTTTCTTGAATAACTTTAAGCATCTCTTCATTACTTAACGATGCTCTCCAGCCAGGAATTGATTCCAACTTATCTAAAGTTCCGCCAGTATGTCCAAGTCCACGACCTGAAAGTTGCGGAACCGCTGCACCACATGAAGCAACTAACGGCACTAGCGGCAGCGTGATTTTGTCGCCAACTCCACCAGTTGAATGCTTATCTACCGTTGGTCGATCCAACATAGACCAATTCATGCGTTCGCCGCTTCGAATCATGGCATCGGTCCACCGACTTATTTCGTGTCGTTCCATGCCATTTAAGAGAATAGCCATCGCAAGTGCAGACATCTGTTCGTCCGCAACTAGTCCGCGGGTGTATGCATCAACTACCCAATCGATCTGGTCATCGTTTAGAACTTTACGATCTCGCTTTAGTGCGATGATCTCAGGTGCGGTGTAACGCTCTGACATATATTTACTTGAGATCTTCTGGACCAAATGCCCATGGCAACATCGCAGACATTTTTTGTGGTCCTTCTGGTGTCATTAAGAGCGCCTCTGGCCCACCATGCTCGAAAAGCAACTGTCTGCAACGACCACAAGGAGCCAAGAAGTTTGAATCTCCACCAACGCAGACAATTGCAATTAACTTTCCGCCACCAGATGTGGCAAGGTTTGAAACCAAACCACACTCGGCGCAAAGCCCAACGCCATAGGATGCATTTTCGACATTACAGCCTTCGACAATACGTCCATCATTTACAAGCGCGGCAACACCGACTGGGAAATTAGAGTATGGCGCGTAAGCCTTTTTCATTGCTGCAATTGCGTGCTGATGAATCTCTTCCCAATTAATATCCATTACTTGCCGCCGCCTTTGCGATACGGAATTCCATCAGCTGCTGGCATACGTAAACGTTGAGTTCCGAGTCCAAGGACTAACAAAGTTACGATGTAAGGCGTCATTGTCACAAATTGACCTGGCAGCTCTGTGAAAGTGATGTAAAGCCAGATTGCAAGTATTGCCAATGCCAAACTGATTACCGAAGTTGCAAACTTCTTCTTCTTTAAATTCAGGAAGGCGAAGATAGCCATTGCAAAGGCAAGCAACATCAATAGTGAATGGATAGCAGTGGCATCACGTAGCTGTAGCGCATCTGCAAAGCCAAATAGTCCCGCACCCGTCATCAATCCACCTGGGCGCCAATTTCCGAAGATCAATGCCGCAAGGCCAATATATCCACGTCCACCAGTTTGATTCTCTTGGTAATGATTGGCTGCCACAATCGCCAAGAAGGCGCCGCCAAGTCCAGCAAAACCGCCTGAGATGATAACGCCGGCATATTTCATTTTATAAACATTTACGCCAAGTGATTCAGCTGCGGTTGGCGCCTCTCCTGCGCTACGTAGTCTTAATCCAAAAGCGGTATGCCAAAGGAACCAATATGAAAGCGGAACTAGCGAAATTGCAATTACAGTTACGTAGGAAACTTCACCAGTAAATCCTCGTAAAATTGAAAATACATCTGAGATGAAGAACCAGTTCTTCTCGCCAATTGCGCCAAATAAATCTGGGCTTTGCCAACCAAAATAGGTTCCGCCCGAAAAGATTGGCAGACCGTTGGTTCCGATTGCTTCAATATCTGGTGACTGAGATGGTCCAACCCAAGTCCCATTTTTATAAAGAATTGTCGAGATATATCGAACCAAACCTGCTGCGATGATATTAATCGCTACACCTGAGACCACATGATCAACGCCAAAACCAACAGTCGCTATTGCATGTAGCAGCGCACCAAGCGCGCCCATGAAGATACCTGCGATTAATCCTGCCCATGGTCCATGTTTAGAGCCAATGTAACCGCCGCCCCATGCGCCCATAATCATCATGCCTTCAAGGCCGATATTTACTACGCCCGAACGTTCCGAGAAGAGACCACCTAGGGCAGCCATTGCAATCGGAACTGAGAGTAAAAGCGCGGCTGAAGCAGTTCCGGCGCTAGTTAAATCATTAGCGCCAGTAATTAATTTAATAGTTGATAATGAAAAAACAATTGCAAATGCATATAGCGAGATACGCGAGACTTTACTTAGATTACGCATTTGCAGCCGCCTTTGCTAACTCGTTAGAGACTACTTTTACGCGATACCTACTAACTACTTCGAAAGCAATAACTGAGCTCAGGAGAATTGCGCCCTGCATAATGAAGTATGTCTCTGGCGCAATATCAATTAACTCAAGTGATCTTGAAGATACTTCTAGGAATGAAAAGAGCAGACTCGAGAATGCCATCCCGATCGCACCATTTCGACCTAGTAGCGCTACCGCAATTGCAGAGAAACCAAGACCGGCTCGGAAGCCCAAGTTATATGCGTGAGTCTCTGCCAATACCGTAGGTAATCCTGATAATCCTGCAATTGCGCCAGATGAAATCATGGCAACCACAATCATTCGCTTTGAATTAACACCACTTACTCGAGCTGCAATTGGATTTATGCCAGATGCGCGAAGCTCGAAACCGAATCGCGTGCGATTTACAACCCACCAGAAAGCAACACCAATGAAAATTGCCACGGCCAACATCCCATAAATGCCTCGGCCTTGAGTAACGCTTTGATCCATGTTCTTAGTAATAAAGGAGAGATTTGGCATCTGTCCTGAAGCTGGAAGTTCTTTAGTAGCTAAATTATTTGAACCTTCGATTTTTACTGTGAAGTGCTTTGATAATAAATATGCACTTAAGCCACCTGCAATGCTATTAAGCATAATTGTGGAAATAACTTCGTTAACTCCGCGCTTAACTTTAAGTACACCCGCAATTGCAGCCCACAAGCCACCGACAGTCATCGCGATTAAGAAAATTGCTAAAACATGCAGGATTGGCGGCAACGTAAACATTGCGCCTAAGTAGCAGGCAAAAAGTGCCGCCAAACGTAATTGACCTTCTACACCGATATTAAATAGGCCGGCACGGAAAGTGATTGCGATTGCCACCGCCGCGATGTAATAGGAAGTTGCGCTATTTAAAGTTTCGATAACTGAACTGGTCGTAGCACCAAACTCCCACATCATTTTAAAAGCTTCGACTGGAGATTTTTTGGTAGCAAGTAGCGCCAGGCTAGAGATCAAGATGGATGCAATTGCAGCTGAAACTGGCGCCAATAGCGCAAGGTAAATCTTCTTTGGTGAAAGTTTCATTACTTTGCTCCCGTCATTGCTGCACCTAATTTTTCAGGAGTAGTTTGGGCCGGATCTAATTCCGCAGTTACCTCTCCACGCAACATAACCAGCAATCGATCTGACATGCCAATCAATTCTTCAAGATCAGCAGAGATCAATACAATCGCCATTCCTTTTTCACGAGCTTTTCGAAGTTCTTCCCAAATCGCCCCTTGCGCGCCAACATCCACGCCACGAGTCGGATGAGATGCCACCAATAGCTTTGGGGCATGAACCATTTCGCGTCCAACAATAAACTTCTGTTGATTTCCGCCAGATAGCGCGGTTGCTAAGGTGTTTGGTCCTGGAGCGCGCACGTCGAACTCTTGCATGATTACTTGAGTATCTTGCATCGTTGCTTTTTTATCCAGAATGAAGCCATTAAAGATGGGCTTACTACGCTGATAGCCAAGGATTCGATTCTCCCAAAGCGGCGAACCCAACATTAAAGCTTGGCGATGACGATCCTCTGGAATAAATCCGATTCCCAAATCGCGACGCTCTGAAACGCTCTTGGTATCAATAGTTTTTCCATCAAATGAAATTTGGCCAGTGTATTCAAGTAATCCCAATATGGTTTCGGTCAATTCGGATTGGCCATTTCCTTCAACGCCAGCAATACCAATTACTTCGCCAGCATGTAATTTGAATGAGATGTTGCTAAGCAAATTACGAGCACCTTTGGATGGAACGGTTACTTGATTTAATTCCAGGACGATGTTTTCGCGCTTGGTATTTCCTTTGGTTTCTGGTTTTGGAAGTTCGGAACCGACCATCAACTCTGCAAGTTGCTTAGAGGTTACATCCTTTGACTTGACTTCAGCCACGGTTGAACCGGCACGGATCACGGTAACTTCGTCGGCAACTCTTAGCACCTCATCTAATTTATGAGAGATAAAAATTACCGACATGCCTTTTTCGCGAAGTCCATGAAGTGCGCCAAAAAGATCATCAACTTCTTGAGGTACTAATACTGCAGTTGGTTCATCAAAAATTAAGATGCTTGCGCCGCGATATAAAACTTTTAGAATTTCTACGCGTTGACGTTGCCCAACACCTAAGTTCTCAACTAATTCATCTGGATTAATCTCTAAACCATAAGTATTAGCCATTTCGGAAATTTTATTTCGCGCTTCATTGAAATCAATCTGACCACTCTTCTTTGGTTCAGATCCCAAAATAATATTTTCTAATACCGTGAAATTATCTGCCAACATAAAATGTTGATGAACCATGCCAATGCCGGCCTCAATCGCTTCATTTGGATTCTTAAAATTAACTTGCTGGCCATTTACCAAAATCTCGCCGCCATCTGGCCGCTGCATGCCATAAAGAATCTTCATAACCGTTGATTTACCAGCGCCATTTTCTCCGACTAATGCATGCACTGACCCGCTCTGGACCTTTAGCGATACATCTTTGTTAGCGACAACACCGGGAAAACGTTTGGAGATATGTCTTAGCTCTACGACAACTGACACTTTACGGAACTCCTCGACTATGAAGACTTAGTGTTTCTACTCGTTAATCTTAAAGAAACTAGCCCGATTAGGTAAACCTAATCGGGCTAGTTTGGTCACAATCAATTAGAGGAAATTACTTTCCTGGAACTGCTGGAACCTTGATCTTGCCGCTCTTGATTGCTGCAGCTGCTGCATCAATCTGAGCCTTGTACTTGTTGATGTAACCGCCAGAATATGAAACGCCTACGCCACCATTGGTTAGATCGTAGCGACGTCCATAAATACCAGCCTTTGGATCCAAGATATCGTTAACTGTGCGACCTTCAACAGCATTCTGAATCACGTCGTAAACAGCTACGTCAACACGCTTAATCATTGAGGTAAGCATGTTCTTCTTTTCCTTTGCTGATGCAGATAGGTACTGATCTGAGTCAACACCAATTGTCCAAACCTTCTTTGAAGATTCAGCTGCGGCTGCGAAGTTACCAGCGCCAGATCCACCAGCTGCTGAGTAAACCACGTCGATACCCTTATCAATCATGCCCTTAACAATAACTTTCATCTTTGCAGGGTCATTGAATCCACCGAAATCAGGTGGCTCTGAAACATACTTAACATCAACTGTTGCTGACTTCTTAGTTGCCTTAACACCTGCAACGAATCCAGCTTCAAACTTCTGAAGTAGTGGAATACGAACGCCACCAACATAGCCAATCTTGCCTGACTTAGATGAAAGTGCTGCGGCTACACCTGCAAGGTATGAACCTTGCTCTTCAGCGAAGATCATAGATGTAACGTTTAGCGCTGCAACTGATGCATCATCAACAATTCCAAACTGTGTGTTTGGGAATTCCTGTGAAACAGTTGTAATTGGACCTGCATACAAGAAACCAATTGCAATAATTGGGTTGTATCCAGCCTTCGCTAGCAAACGAAGCTTGTCTGTACGCTCTGAGTCAGTTCCCTGTGTAACAGTGATTTCCTTAGAAGCAAGACCCCACTTCTTCTTAGCGCGATCTAGACCTGCAGCTGCAGAGTCGTTAAATGACTTATCGCCACGGCCACCGATGTCATACGCAATACCAACTTTTACCTTTGATGCTGCGTTTGATGGAGCTGCGATAAAGCCAACGGTTGCCATTGTTGCTGCAGCAGCAACTGCGACAATACGTGTGAACTTCTTCAATTTTCCTCCCATGGGTTAGCTACCAAGACCTTGGTAGCTCTTAATCGGGAGCCTAGTAGGGGATGCGAAAAATATCTAACGTGGCGGGTTTCAACTTGATTACTTTTTAATGAACCCTAAAGTGATGGTTGAAAGTTAGCCCAGAATTCCGAGCGCTTTATATGAATCTTTGAGAGTTTTGCTTGCTAGCACTCGCGCTTTCTCGGCGCCGTGATTCAAAATTCTAATTAATTCGCCCTCATCCTTTAATAGTTCAAGAGCGCGATCTCGCATTGGACGAAGATACTCGACAGTCGCCTCCGCGACCGCGCCTTTGAAATCTCCGTAACCTTTGCCAGCAAATTCATCTTGAATTGCCGCAATAGTTTTTCCGGTAACTACGGAATAAATGGTCATCAAATTACTGATACCTGGCTTATTTTCAAGATCAAAAATTACTTCGCGACCAGTATCTGTAACTGCGCTCTTGATTTTCTTGGTGTTTATCTCAGGAGCATCCATCAATTCAATTACACCACTTGCGGAGCTGGCAGATTTTGACATCTTATTTGTTGGCTCTTGAAGATCATAAATCTTTGCGCCTTCTTTGAGAATGTAGGCGTCAGGCAAAGTAAAGACTTGGCCATATCGAGTGTTAAATCTATTCGCTAAATCTCTAGTAATTTCAATGTGTTGTCTTTGATCTTCGCCAACCGGAACTAAATCTGCCTGATAAAGCAAGATGTCAGCTGCCTGCAACATTGGATATGTAAATAGACCTACGCGTGCTCCATCTGCGCCGCCTTTAGAAGATTTATCCTTAAATTGAGTCATGCGACTTGCTTCTCCAAATGAAGCGACGCATTCCATAACCCAACCAAGTTGATTGTGTTCGGGTAAATGAGATTGCACGAAAAGTGAAGATTTTTCGGTATCGATGCCAACGGCGATTAATTGTGCCGCCGATGCCAATGTGCGAGCACGAAGTAACTTTGGATCAACATCGCCAGTTAGCGCATGCAAATCAACGATGGAGTAATAAGTTTCGTGGCCATTTTGTAAGTCCACCCACTGTTTGACCGCACCTAGGTAGTTGCCTAAATGGAACGATTCAGATGTTGGCTGGATGCCAGAAAGTACTCTCTTCATGTGCCTATTCTGCCCTATTCTGAAAGGCGAGAAATGAGTAATTGGCCAACTCGGTGACCCTCAAGTGAAATCACAACTAATCTAATTCCATTAATGCTGATTACATCGTGCTCTTTTGGCATGCGCCCCAAGAAGTGCATCATGAAACCGCTAACAGTTTGATATGGGCCTTCCGGTAATGCAATTCCAGTTTCGGATTCCAAATCTTCAATTGAAGTAAGACCATCTAGCTCAAAATCTCCGGTCCGATGTTCAGCGGAAATTTCACTCTCATCTACATCATATTCATCTTGAATATCGCCAATTAAACATTCCACCAAATTTTCAAGGGTCACTATGCCGTCAGTTCCGCCATATTCATCTAAAACAATTGCTAGATGCTGACGTTGGTTACGCATCTCAGTTAATGACGGTAATACACCCTTTGTGCCAGGTAGATACATTATCGGGCGGACCAAATCTTGAATTTTAGAATTTGGATTGGCGTTGGTAGTGTCCAATAAATCTCTTACGTGTATAAAGCCGATAACTTCATCGCTGGAACCACGAACAACCGGATATCGAGAATGAGCTAGCTCTACTGCGAGCGCTTTGGCTTTGCTAACAGTAAGTGAACCATCCATAAAGTCAACTTCGGTGCGTGGCACCATAACTTCATTTACAAGTTTTTCAGATGAATTAAAGACTTCTTCAACAATTTCACGCTCTTCTTCGGTAAGCGCTTTATGTCCCGAGACTAGTTCCATCAACTCTTCTTCAGATATTTGACTGCGCTCTTCTTTAGGATCAATTCCGATTAATCTAAGGATTAAATCTGTAGATCTCGAGAGCAGCCAAATTACGGGACGGAAGATGTTTGCTAAAACTTCAATTATGAAAGTTGAATTAAGTGATATCTGCTCGCTTCGAAATAACGCAACTCGTTTAGGAACCAGCTCGCCGAGCACAAGTGAGAAGTATGCAATTACTAAGGTCACCCCGATAATTGATAAAAGCTCTGCAGTACTTGTTGAGAGTCCTAGTTCAAGTAATCGTGGTTGAACAAAAACCCCGAGTTTCTCGGCGCCTAACGCGGCAGAGAGAAAGCCGCAGACGGTCACACCTACTTGAACTGCGGCAAGGAATCGATTCGGGTTGGCTACCAATTTAGCCAAACGCGCACCACGCTTACCTTGAGTTGCTAATTGCTTTACCTGGCCATCTCGCAAAGAGATGAGGGCAATCTCTGCCGCCACAAAGAACGCTGCCAAGAAAATCAATGCCAGGACAAGCGCGATGGCTTTGAAAAGTTCCATTAGATGAGAAAGGTTAGCGGATTATCTTCCTTCCGCGCTGCTTTACGCGTAATCTCAGCCTCGCACCTAAGGGTGTAAAACTTCCAACGGATCGTCGGGCACGTACCTGCCCGGAAGGAGAAGCCATGGCTTCAGTAACATTTGATAAAGCATCACGCATCTATCCAGGCAACCCAGTACCAGCTGTAGATAAATTAGATCTCGTTGTTAATGACGGAGAATTTCTAGTTTTAGTTGGTCCATCGGGTTGCGGTAAATCAACTTCACTTCGTATGTTGGCGGGCCTTGAAGAGATTGATACCGGACGAATTTTGATTGGTGATCGCGATGTAACAAACGTGGCACCAAAAGATCGCGATATCGCGATGGTATTTCAATCTTATGCGCTTTACCCACATATGACAGTTGCAGAAAATATGGGATTTGCATTGAAGATTGCTGGCGTATCAAAAGAAGATCGTGACAAGCGAGTACGTGAAGCTGCAAAACTTCTGGACCTCGAACCATATCTAGAGCGCAAACCAAAAGCGCTATCTGGTGGACAACGTCAGCGCGTTGCAATGGGTCGCGCGATTGTTCGCGAACCACAAGTTTTCTTGATGGACGAACCGCTATCTAACCTTGATGCAAAGCTACGTGTTTCTACACGTACTCAGATTGCAGCTCTACAACGCCGTCT
Organism: Candidatus Nanopelagicaceae bacterium; assembly: GCA_018883345.1. Taxonomy (GTDB): domain Bacteria; phylum Actinomycetota; class Actinomycetes; order Nanopelagicales; family Nanopelagicaceae; genus ZLKRG08. Next base: position 33,789 of record VEQG01000001.1, on the reverse strand, counting down.
TGGCATCACCACTGTTTATGTAACTCACGATCAGATTGAAGCGATGACTATGGGTGATCGCGTGGCTGTTCTTAAAGATGGTCTGCTGCAACAAGTTGATAGCCCACGTAATCTTTACGATAAGCCAGGTAATGCATTCGTTGCTGGCTTTATCGGTTCGCCTGCTATGAACTTACTTGAAGTTCCAGTATCTGATGGCAAAGCACATGTTGGCCACCTTGATATTGCAGTTCCTGCCTCAGCAGGAAATTCAGTAATTGTTGGCGTTCGCCCTGAAGGTTGGGAACCAGCATCTGAAGGCTTTGAGGTTAACGTTGAAGTTGTTGAAGAACTTGGTTCTGACGCATTCGTTTACGGCAAGCCTGCTGATAGCAACGTGAAGTTTGCTAATGCATCTGATGAAGGCGCACAGGTAATTGTTCGTTGGGATCCAAAGAATCCACCTAAAGCTGGCCAGCAGATTAAGGTAAAGGCGATTCCTACTGCGATTCACCTATTCCATGCACAGACCGGACTTCGCTTAAATTAATTATTTCCAATAAACAATAAATAAGCCCCGGAGTGAATCCGGGGCTTATTTATTTAATTTGCTAACTCTAGATTTCCCCGCAATACATGAACTCGACCGGCGCCGGTTACTCGCCAAAGGTTTTCATTGCCATTTCTAAAGAGCGCAGTATTTTCATCAATACCAAGCAAGTTGGTATTGGCGCCAGCTCTTGCGATAAATGATGCAACTCGATCTGGCAGCCATCCTAAAATTTTGTCGTAGTGCGGAATAACTTCTATATCTGACAATAAATTTAATCCTTGACTGTGACTTGATCTTCGTACTCCCATAATCGTTCCGCCAAATGCCATTGCACCGGCAGAGCATCCGGCCAGTGAAGTTCCGTTCTCCCATTCATTCTTAATTTTCTCCCACAGTGGAGTCTCCTTAAAGACTTCTGTTATGTAGTGAGGATCTCCACCAGAGAAATAAATTAATCCTGCACTTTCAACCGCAGCTATATGTTCTGCTTTAAAAGCATCTTCGCGCTCATGGATTGGTAGATATATTCCTTCGCAACCAATTCGCGCCGCTTGATCTAAACCACGACGTTTCCAAAAATTTCTACGGTCTACTCCTTCGTTCGATGAAGCGGTAGGAATTTGAATAAATGTATTTCTTTTGCCGCGTTGCAATGCAAAATGCAGGAGTTCAGTTTCGAACTCCTGCATTACTGGTAAATATTCACCTGAACCAACTAGCGCAATAACGCCTGGGTTCGTTGCCATAAGTAAGCTTTTCTGGCTGTTTAAGCCATAGCTTTCTTTAAGTTTTCATCGATTGAGGCAAGGAACTCTTCCGTGGTTTGCCAAGGTGCATCATTGCTGATTAATAGCGCTAAGTCCTTAGTCATCTTTCCTTGTTCAACAGTTTCGATACAAACTCGCTCTAATGTTGCGCAGAACTTAGCTAGCTCTGGATTGTTATCTAGTTTCGCGCGGTGGGCTAAGCCTTGGGTCCAAGCAAAAATCGATGCAATCGGATTTGTGGAAGTCTTCTTGCCCGCTTGATGATCGCGATAGTGACGAGTAACAGTTCCGTGCGCCGCTTCAGCTTCACAAACTTTTCCATCTGGAGTCATCAAAACAGAAGTCATCAAACCTAATGAACCATAACCTTGTGCCACCGTATCTGATTGCACATCTCCATCATAGTTTTTGCATGCCCAGACATAGCCACCTTCCATTCGAAGTGACATGGCAACCATGTCATCAATCAAACGGTGTTCGTACCAAATGTCAAGCGCTTCGAATTGAGATTTAAATTCAGCATCATAAATCTCTTGGAAGATATCTTTGAAACGACCATCGTAAGCTTTCAAGATCGTGTTTTTAGTCGAAAGATAGACTGGGTATTTACGAAGTAATCCATAGTTAAGTGATGCTCGAGCAAAATCACGAATTGAATCGTCTACGTTGTACATAGCCATCGCGACACCTGAGGATTTGAAATCAAATACTTCAAGATTCATTGGCTCGCCGCCACCTTCTGGTACATATGAAAGCGTCAACTTTCCTGGACCAGGAACTTTGATATCAGTCGCACGGTACTGATCACCAAATGCGTGACGACCGATGACGATTGGCTTAGTCCAATGCGGAACTAGACGTGGCACATTAGAGATGATGATTGGTTCGCGAAAAATAACGCCACCTAGAATGTTGCGAATAGTTCCGTTTGGAGACTTCCACATCTTTTTAAGACCAAACTCTTCAACGCGAGCTTCATCAGGAGTGATAGTTGCGCATTTAATACCTACGCCATGCTTCTGAATTGCCTTTGCTGCATCGATTGTTACCTGATCATCGGTTGCATCGCGGTGTTCCATGCCTAGGTCGTAATACTCTAGATTTACATCTAAATAAGGCAGAATTAAAGAATCTTTGATGAACTGCCACATGATGCGAGTCATTTCATCGCCATCAAGCTCTACAACTGTTCCTTCTACTTTGATTTTTGTCATATAGCTATCCCTTTACATCCCTTTAACATCGGCTTGTTTAGCGCGAACTGCTTCTGCTGCTTCCTTAAGAAGTGCGAGCTCTGAATCAGTTAACTTAGTTTCAACAACTTTCTTTACTCCGGTGCGGCCAATTTCTGCTTCCACACCAAGATAAACACCCTTAATGCCGTATTCGCCATCAACCCATGCGCATACTGGCATTACTGCGCCAGAATCTTCGATAACTGCCTTTGCCATACGCGCCGCGGCTGCAGATGGCGCGTAGTAGGCAGAGCCTGTCTTGAGAAGTGCAACCACTTCCGCTCCTCCGTTGCGAGTGCGAACAACTAACTCTTCTATCTCTTCTGCAGATAACTTATCTGTAAGCGGCGCACCATTTACTTTGCATCGAGATGGAACTGGAACCATGGTTTCGCCGTGCGAACCTAGAGTCAAAGTTTCAACGCTTGATACTGGAACGCCTAACTTCTCGGCAACAAAATTTGTAAAACGCGCAGTATCAAGCATTCCTGCTTGCCCCATCACTCGATTATGTGGGAACGCAGATGCAATCTGAGTAAGCGCAGTCATTTCATCTAGTGGATTCGAAACCACAATAATCACTGCATTTGGTGAATGCTTTGCAATGTTCTCAGCAACGCCGCGAACGATGCCGGCATTAACACCAATTAAATCCATACGACTCATGCCCGGTTTGCGTGGAAGACCTGCCGTTATTACTACTACATCAGAATTTGCAGTCGCTTCGTAACCTGCACCATCCGCAGTTGTAGTTGCACCAATTACTTTTGTTTCAAAACCTTCGATTGATCGCGATTGATTCATATCAAGTGCAAGACCTTCTGGCTTGCCTTCGAGAATATCTGTTAATACAACGGTATCGAAGATGTTGTATTCAGCTAATCGCATTGCGGTGGTTGAGCCGTAAAAACCAGCTCCTACGACGGTTACTTTTCCTGGCATATCTTCCCCGTTTAATTAAGAGTATCTTGACGTCAAGATAATTCTATCGCCCGTGCGGAAGCACAATTGCCACGGCGATGAGCGCTACTCCTATCGCAAGTGGCAAATAACGCTCAATTCGACGCTCTTGCCTCACACCTGTGAGCGCAATCGCAGCGCCCACCACTATTGCACCAGTACGAACAAGTCCGATCGCACCAAGTAACACCCCAATTGCAGCTGCAAAATTTAAGAGGCGCTGAGAGATCATTTGAATATGTAAATTATCGGGAGTTTCTAGATTGTCTAGTTGCAGAATCCACAACGTTTTTTACCAACATTGCTCTAGTTAAAGGACCCACTCCACCTGGATTTGGCGAGATCCACCCAGCAACATTTGCCACATCTGGATGCACATCGCCTTGAATTCCGTTTTCATTTCTTGAAACACCAACATCAATAACAACTGCACCAGGGCTGACCATATCTGGCGTTAAGAAATGGCCAACTCCGACCGCCACCACAATAATGTCGGCAGTTAATGTGTGATCCTTGATCACTTTAGTACCAGTGTGAACTAAATTAACTGTGGCATTTTCTTCGCGGCGGTTAAGAAGCAAACTTAGTGGGCGACCAACAGTTAAACCGCGACCTACTATCGTGACTTCGGCACCTTTAACTGGAATCTTGTAGTGATGAAGTAATTCAACGATGCCACGTGGAGTACATGGCAAAGTACCATCAAATCCAGCGGTTAAGCGACCTAAGTTCATAGGGTGTAAACCATCAGCATCTTTCTCTGGATCGATGGCTTCAAGAATCGCTTGAGTATTCACATCCTTAGGTAATGGCAACTGCACAATGTAACCCGTGCAATCAGGATTATTGTTCATGTCTTTAACCGCAGCTAGTACATCCGCTTGTGTTGCAGTGCCAGGTAGGTCGATACGAATTGAATTGACTCCAACTTCCGAGCAATCCTTATGCTTTCCGCCAACATATTGGCGAGAACCAGGATCATCACCTACCAAAATTGTTCCGAGTCCAGGAGTAATTCCGCGAGCTTTAAGTGCGGTTACTTCGACTGCTAAATCTTCTTTGATTTTTTTCGCGAAGGCTTTGCCATCAAGAATTTGTGCTGTCATATGCGCGATCTTAATTACGAGTGCGAGAAATGGCGAGTTCCGGTGAAAAATAGGGCGATATTCGCAGCTTTTGCTGCGGCAATAACCTCTTCATCGCGCATGGATCCACCAGGTGAAACCACTGCAGTGATACCACTATTAATTAAAATCTCGAGGCCATCGGCAAATGGGAAGAATGCATCACTTGCAGCCACCGAACCTCTAGCCCTGTCTCCAGCTCGCGCAACCGAGAGTTTGGCAGAATCGACTCGATTTACCTGCCCCATTCCAACACCAACTGCGGCACCATTTTTTGCAAGCAGAATCGCATTGCTTTTAACTGCCCTAACTGCGCGCCATGCAAATTCCAAATCAGCAAGAATTTCAGACGTTACCAAATCTCCAGAAACTTGTTTCCAATTCTTTGGATTATCTCCCTCTGCATTAATCAAATCTGCAGTTTGTACAAGTAAGCCACCAGATATTGAACGAGGTTCCAACGGCCCATAACTACTAAGTTCGGTGCTCAGAATTCTAATATTCGCTTTCTGTTTAAGAATTTCTAAAGCTTCGTCTTCATAGCCAGGTGCCACGATAACTTCAGTAAAAATTTCTGATAGTGGTAGTGCCATCTCTTTTGTGACGGTGCGATTGGCAGCAACTACTCCGCCAAATGCCGATACTGGGTCGCATTGATGAGCTGCAATATAAGCGCTAGCAATATCTTTACCAATTGCAATTCCACAAGGGTTGGCATGTTTGATAATTGCTACTGCTGGCTCTTTATGATCATAAGCTGCACGTAACGCTGCATCCGCGTCGGTGTAGTTATTAAAACTCATCTCTTTACCATGTAATTGCGTAGCGCTCACGATGCCTGGAAAATTACTTGCATATACAACACCGGCTTGATGTGGATTTTCGCCGTAGCGCAAAGTGGCGCGCTTTCGCCAAACTCCAGCAATCCATTCTGGAAAGAAACCCTCTTCTTGATTTAGCCACATCGCAATAGTTGCGTCATATTCGGCAGTAGTTCGGAAAACTTCGATTGCTAGCTTCTTACGTTCTGCCAAGGTAAATCCACCATTTTTTAGCGCGGCCAGGAGCTGGTCGTACTGGTCCGTGGAAGAGAGCACTGCAACTGAGCCATGGTTCTTTGCCGCCCCACGAAGCATTGAAGGTCCGCCAATATCAATCTGTTCGATGCACTCTGCATAATCTGCACCCGATGCAATTGTTGCCGCAAATGGATAAAGATTGATGATCACTAAATCAAAAGGGGCGATATCTAATTCTGCGATTTTTTCAAGATGATCTGGATTGTTCTGATCCGCCAGAATTCCAGAGTGAATGCGAGGATGCAAAGTCTTTACCCGACCGCCCATGATTTCGGGAAAACCGGTGTATTCCGAAACTTCAGTGACTTTGATGCCATTATCTAGAAGCGTCTTACAAGTGGATCCAGTTGAAAGTATCTCTACACCGGCTGCTTGCAGCGCATTTCCAATTTCTACCAAACGACTTTTGTCATAAACGCTTACTAGGGCTCTTCGGATAGTTTTGCGTTCGCTCATAATCTGTCTTCCAGTTCGCCTAAAGTTTTAACTATCAAGTTGCGCTCCACAATCTTAATGCGTTCATGGAGAGTTGCTTCATCGTCGCCAGCTTCAATTTCCACCTTTGTTTGCGCGATTATCTCTCCCGTGTCTACTCCCTCATCAACCCAATGCACGGTGCAACCAGTTTCGGAAACTCCTGCATCGATTGCATCACGCACGGCATGTGCACCAGGAAACTTTGGCAATAGCGCTGGATGAGAATTTATGACTTTGAATTTGTCTAGAAAATCAGCACTTAAGATCCTCATGAAGCCAACACTTACTACTAAGTCAGGGTCTTTAGATGATACGTAATCTATTAATGCTGCATTCCATTTTTCACGTGGGTTTGAAAATGCGATAACTTTGCTCTCAACTCCAGCGGCGGTAGCGCGCTTTAGAACTCCGGCATTTGGGTTATCGCTTACTACAGCCGAAACTTCAAACCCGGCATCAATTACCGCTTGAGCTAGTGAGCCACTTCCAGAAGCGAGTAGTAATAGCTTCATTTTCTACCGATTAGCGGAAGTAATCTCACCAGGCCAACTCCAAGTAAGAATTCAGCTGAAATCAGCAATGGGAATTTCCAAAGTGAAGGGCCAACAGTCCCGAGTTCGTAAGTTATTAATGAGCCGGAACCTAAGTAGGCAACCACAAAGGTACTGATAATGAAGAGTGCGATTGTCTGACGCAGTACCAGATGTCCTTTATCTATCGTCCAAATTGCCAATAGCCCGCCGAGTGCCACGACTAATAAAGCAGCTACTAAATAGAGCGGGTGGCGTCCGGTTGGTAATGCCCCAAGAATTGGTAATGCTGGAATCTTTCCTAATTCAAATGTGAGCGGTGAAATCAAAGTGTCTCTGCCAATTGCAAAACCAGCTCCAGTCAAATAAGCAACTGTGGAGATTAGGAAATTGGGAATATAGAGAATCGTCAAAAGCAATAGCAGTATTCCACCAATAAAACCGGGCTGCAGAACCGTTGTTAGTTGATGTACTGTCCTTAAGTTAATTAACAGCGAAATTCCCATTGCGATAGCCGCAAAACCAAGCAGGACCGACCAAATTTTTACTAAATAAACAATGGATTGAGTAAACCTAAACTGATTGATACTAAAGAATGAAACAGCAAAGACAAAAGGGGTTGAGAAAAGCAAGGCCCAGTACCAAGAGATATAAATGTCGTAATTAGAAGAAAGTAATGAGAGCAGAGTAATTAAAGCAACATAGCAAGTAGAAAATAACCAAACGGAGATATCGCTATTGGTTCGATCTAAGGTTTTACGAGCACCATTTGCGATACCGATTGCAGGTAGCGCCATTGCACCTAACGGTAAATAGGTAAACCAACCTTCAACACCACTTGGCGGAATATGTATATGAAATGGCACCGCATGTGCCCCGAGAAAAATCCAGGTTGCACCCCTAAATGGATCGGTCGTGCTTGCATATGCACTTCCAGCAATCGCCCAAGCTAAAAAAGTAATGATTCCAGCGGGAATTAAGGTAAATAGAACGCTGCGGATGCTTTGCGTGAGCGCAATTACGAACACGCAACCAACCTTAGCGACCCATTACTTGGCGCAGTAGATTTGCCGTTTCTGACGGCGTTTTGCCGACCTTTACTCCAGCTGCTTCTAGGGCATCTTTCTTAGCCTGCGCAGTGCCAGAACTTCCAGAGACAATCGCACCGGCATGGCCCATGGTTTTTCCTTCTGGTGCAGTGAATCCAGCAACATAACCAACCACTGGTTTTGTCACGTACTCTTTAATAAAAGCTGCTGCACGTTCTTCAGCATCGCCACCAATTTCGCCAATCATGACAATTGCTTTGGTATCTGGATCATCTTGGAAGGCTTTTAGGCAATCAATATGAGTGGTGCCAATTACTGGGTCGCCACCAATACCAACTGCAGTTGTAAATCCAATATCGCGAAGTTCGTACATTAATTGGTAAGTCAATGTGCCGGATTTTGAAACAAGACCAATTGGTCCACTGCCAGTGATATCTGCAGGAATAATTCCAACATTAGAAAGGCCTGGGCTAATTACACCTGGACAATTTGGTCCAACAAGTCTGGTGCTTCCCTTTTCTGCTGCATAAGTATAGAAATATGCAGAATCATGAACTGGAATACCTTCAGTAATAACCACAACTAATGGCATCTTGGCATCAATGGCATCAATTACCGCAGCCTTTGCAAATTTAGGTGGTACGAATACCACTGAGACATTTGCACCTGTCGCTGCCATCGCTTCAGCAACAGTGTTGAAAACTGGCAGCGCTTTGCCATCCATGTCAACGCTTTGACCACCTTTACCCGGCGTTACTCCACCAACAATATTGGTGCCAGCTTTTAACATGCGCTTGGTGTGCTTAGTTCCTTCGGAACCAGTCATGCCTTGAACAATTACTTTGCTCTCTGAATTTATAAAGATTGCCATTTACTTAGCCGCCAATTCTGCTGCTCGAGCAGCTGCGCCATCCATGGTGTCTAATTGCTGAACCAAAGGATGCGCTGCTTCATTAAGAATTCGGCGTCCTTCCGCAACATTATTTCCATCTAAACGAACCACAATTGGTTTGGTTGCGGTGGATCCCAAAATTTCTAACGCTTTTACAATTCCATTTGCTACCGCGTCACACGCGGTAATGCCACCAAATACATTTACGAAAACGCTCTTCACATCTTTATCGCCAAGGATGATTGATAAACCATCAGCCATCACCTCTGCCGAAGCACCGCCTCCGATATCTAAAAAGTTAGCTGGGCGGACATTTCCGAACCTCTCGCCAGCGTATGCAACCACATCTAATGTAGACATCACTAGCCCAGCACCGTTTCCGATAATTCCAACTTCGCCTTCGAGTTTGACGTAATTAAGCCCTTTAGCTTTCGCCGCTTCTTCTAATGCATTCGCAGCTGATTTATCTATCAGCGCTTCATGATCTGGTTGACGAAATTCTGCATTGTCATCCAAAGTCACTTTTCCATCCAGGGCGATAATTTTTCCATCTGCAGTTTTCACTAATGGGTTAACTTCCACCAAAGTGGCATCTTCTTTTGTAAAGACGCCCCAGAGAAGTTCGATTACTTTTGCAACATCAGCTGCAATCTCAGCTGGGAAATTTGCTTGTGCGACAATTGCAGCTGCCTTAGCGCTATCAATACCTGCAACAGCTGATACCGGCACCTTTGCTAATTTTTCAGGTGCAGTACGTGCAACTTCTTCGATATCCATTCCACCGGCAACAGATGCCATGCATAAATACTGACGATTTGAACGATCTAGCAAAATTGAAACGTAATACTCTTCAGCAATTGGAGCTGCTTGCGCAATCATCACTCTGTGAACGATGTGGCCTTTGATATCCATTCCCAGAATTGCTGAAGCTTTCTCTTTTGCATCATCTGCATTATCTGCAACTTTGACGCCGCCTGCTTTGCCGCGACCGCCAACTTTCACTTGCGCCTTTACGACGACTTTGCCACCAATTTTCGCAGCAGCTGCATGAGCCTCTTCTGGTGTTGTTGCAACAGCGCCTGCTAATACTGGAACGCCATGCTTTTCAAATAAATCTCTAGCTTGATATTCAAATAAATCCACGAGTGAATATTAGTCGTGAAACTAGAGCTTCTCGACCGGCGCATAGCGCAGCAGTAAGCGCTTCTCTCCTAATTGTCCGAAATTAATGGTCGCTTCAGTTCGATCGCCTTCTCCAGAAATCTTAACAACCGTGCCTAATCCAAATGTGTCATGAGCCACACGATCGCCAATATTTAATGTCATCGTAGTTGAAGTTTTCTTACCAGTAGCTCTTGGTGGTGGCGCAGATTGAATAAATTTAGGTTTAGGCGCAAATGTTCTTTGGCGCCATTCAATTAAATTATCTGGAATCTCATCTAAGAATCTCGAAGCAGGATTGTAATTAGGGGCGCCCCAAGCGCTTCTATATTCAGCGCGAGTTAAATACAAACGCTCTTGCGCTCTGGTCAAACCAACATACGCAAGACGTCGTTCTTCTTCTAATTCGTCGCGCTCACCTAATGTGCGATTATGAGGGAAGATGCCATCTTCCATACCTGTTAAGAAGACTGTTGGAAATTCCAATCCCTTAGCGGTATGCAAAGTCATCATAGTAATTACACCGCCATGATCTTCGCCTTCGGGTATTTCATCAGAGTCTGCAACTAAAGCCACCTGCTCCAAGAAACCGCCAAGTGAAATTTTAGAATCTTCCAAAGATTCTTCATTAAAGATTTCTACTTGCTTCTCTTCATACTCTATAGATACCGCAACTAGTTCTTGTAAATTCTCAACACGTGATTCGTCTTGGGGATCATTGCTGTTCTGCAGCTCTGCTAAAAGACCAGATTGTTCCAAAGTCGCTTCGAGAATAGTTGAAGGTTTGGTATCCGCTTCCACCAAGACATTTAGCGTAAGGATTAATGAAACAAAGCTAGATAGCGATGCTGTGGCTCTACCTCCTAAGTCGGAGCTATTTGCGACAGCATTTAGCGCCTGCCAGAAAGAGAGGCCGCGAGAATTTGCAACGCTCTCTATTGTTTCGATCGCACGATCGCCAATTCCTCTCTTAGGAACATTAATGATGCGGCGAAGCGATACCTCATCCTCTAAATTGACTAGGACTTTTAGATACGCGATGAAGTCTTTAATCTCTCGGCGTTCGTAGAATCTAACGCCACCTACAACTTTGTAAGGTAAGCCCGCGCGCATAAAGACTTCTTCAAAAACGCGAGATTGGGCATTGGTTCGATAGAAAATGGCGGTATCTCCGTATTTAGAGATGCCATCTTGCGACAACTTTTTGATCTCTCCTGAGATGAATTCAGCCTCATCATGTTCGCTTTCAGCTACATACCCAACCAATGCTGATCCCGCGCCTGCTTCTGACCATAAATTCTTGGCTTTTCGATCTCGATTCTGTTCGATGACCGAATTTGCGGCGCTAAGAATGTTCTGAGTTGAGCGGTAATTCTGCTCTAGCAAAATCGTTTCGGCATCTAAATAATCCAATTCAAATTGCAAGATATTACGGATGGTGGCACCGCGGAATCCGTATATTGATTGATCAGCATCGCCTACTACACAAAGTTCGGCCGCCGGAATTCCTTCTTCGTCTTTACCGACTAATTCTTTTACTAACATGTATTGCGCATGATTTGTATCTTGATATTCATCAACCAAAATATGTCTAAATCGTGAGCGAAGTCGTGCCTTTACCTCTGGAAAGCGCTGGACCGCTTCTACTGTTTTCATGATCAAATCGTCAAAATCCATCGCATTGGCTTGGCCCAAACGCTTCTGGTAAAGCGAATATACATCTGCGCAAATCTGTTCGTATTGATTGCTGGTTGAATTTAAATAATCCGCTGGCCCAAGCAACTCATTCTTTGCATTTGAAATTGTTGAAGCAAATTGACGAGGCGGATATCGCTTTGAATCAAGATTTAAATCTTTACAAACTAAAGCAATTAGTTTTTGAGAGTCTGCGCTATCGTAAATGGTGAAATTATTTGAATACCCCAAACGATGCGCTTCAATTCTAAGAATTCGAACGCAGGCCGAGTGGAAAGTAGAGACCCACATGGACTTTGCTATTGGTCCAACCAACTCGGCTACTCGCTCTTTCATCTCACCAGCAGCTTTATTGGTAAAGGTAATTGCTAAAATTTCAAAAGGTCGAACATTCCGGCGTGCCATTAAATATGCGATTCGCCGTGTTAAGACGCGAGTTTTTCCGGAGCCTGCACCAGCGACAACTAACAATGGCGTTCCACTATGGATTACCGCAGCTGCTTGCTGCGGATTTAAGCCATTTAATAACGGATCTATCTGATCGCTGGACATGAGGCAGGAGTCTATTGGTCGTGGGAGACTATGCCCGTGGAACCACGTGACGATAAAGAGATTTCGCGCATACTCGTTGTTAATGCGCACCCTGACGATGCCGATTTCGGCGTAGGCGGAACTGTTGCAAAACTTGCCGCGAAAGGCATTGAGATTACCTACGTCTGCTGCACAAACGGAGATCAAGGCGGCGAAGAATCTGGCGTTCCGCAAGAAGAGATGGCTGCAACTCGTCAGCGTGAACAACGTGATGCGGCACGAGCATTGGGTGTTAAAGATGTAATCTTTTTAAATTATCGCGATGGGCATCTCGAACCTACTATTGGGCTTCGCAAAGATATTGTGCGTCAAATTCGCATTCATAAACCTGATCGCATGTTGATTCAAAGTCCAGAGAGAAATTGGGATCGAATTGGCGCGAGCCACCCTGATCACTTAGCAGCAGGAGAAGCAGCGATTCAAGCAGTTTATCCAGATGCTAGAAATCCATTTGCATTCATGGATTTAAAGAATGAAGAAGGTCTCGAACCATGGCGCGTAAAAGAGGTCTGGGTTTATGCGCACCACTCTCCTGATTATTGGGTTGATATTACTGAAACATTTCCTAAGAAAATGGCTGCATTGAATGCGCATGTTTCTCAAACGGCGCACAATAAAGAGCTAGAACGGATGGTCCGCGAATGGGCCGAGCGAAATGCCGGCGTTGGTGGCTTACCAGTTGGCCACTTAGCTGAAGCATTTAAGATTGTAAATACAGATTAATAAAATGAAACTTGATTGGTATGGCGAATTTATCAATGCAATTAGATTGCGTCGATATTGGATTCGCCAAGTATTAATCGCAGGTTTGGCCTCCGCCGTTGCTTGGCAAGTTGGTAATTTAGTAATTAGTAATGGTGGGCTAATTGCAGCCATTGCATGTGCCCTAAGTATTCGTATTTCGACCTATAAATCTTTCCGAGAAGGTTTCGGTCAAATAATTGGTACCGCTATTGGCGCTTCAGTTGCGCTACTTGCTGTGGGAATCTTTGATTTTGGAAACATCGCGATTTTTACCACGGTAGTGCTTGGCGCTTTTGCGGCACGCGCTCTACATCTTGGTGAAGTGGCATCGGTAAATGTGCCAGTTACCGCATTAATTGTTATTGGCCCGGGCATCAGTGAAAATAAAGCTTTCACACGGCTTGGTGAAACTTTTATTGGTGCAATCATTGCGGTGATCTTCTCTTTTTATGCTCACCCAAAAACGCCAACCGGTCGTACCCTGGAATTAATAGGAAGCTACACCAAACGCTCAGCTACTTTGCTCTCAGATATGGCGGAAGGTGTTGCTTCAACTTTTGATACTGCTTCTGCAGGTAGATGGTTGGCGCGCGGTAGAAATTTAGTTGAAACAATTCCAAATTTACGTGGCCAGGCTTTGGAAGCTAAGCGCTCTTCTAAGTGGTTGCCAAACGATAATTTAGCGGTAGCCGAAGTGCTTTATTTAAGGGCGGTATCTACCGAACATATTATTGTTCAAGTTCGTTCAATTTCTCGCACATTATTTGATCTCTCGATTGATGGTGGCGTGCCCGAGCGAATTCGTAGAGAAGTCGCGTTAGCGCTCTCATCAGCAAGTTATGCAGTTGCGGATAAAGCTGAAAGTGAAGATCTTGAAGCCACCGCAAATGACTTACGTGCCTCAGCATCAGTGCTTCGCGATTCACTCATGAAGCAAACTAATGTAATTAATAGCGAAGTTGTCGTTAAGTTAGCTTCGATAATTTCCAATTTAGATGTGATTGCCGATTCATTGGACGAATCTTCACCAGCTATTACCGATGTTTTAACGCCAGACGAACCCGCTGACCAAAAAATTATTAAGAAGAACTGGTTTAGGAAACTTTGGCGCTCTTAATTTGTACAGGTTGAGCCGTAAAGCCGTCACCGGTGTAAACAATTTTGCCAGTTGCATCTTGCGTAATCGCACCTTGCTTAGCAATAAATCTAACGATATCTAGGCCTTTAGTGATCTTTCCCCAAATTGTGTAATTAGGTCCAAGGGTGGTGTTTTCGTAAACAAAGAAAACTTGCGAACCATTTGTTCCTGGACCTGAATTTGCCATAGCTACAGTGCCGGCTGGATAGTTGTTATTAGCGTTCTTAGGTAAGTTTTCATCTTTATAGCCCTTCCAACCAGTTGGATTTCCTGCTCCAGTCAGAGTTGGATCGCCACATTGAAGAACGTAAAGACCTTGGGTAGTTAAACGATGACAGAGCGAATTGTCGTAATACTTGCCCTTAATTAACGCCGCTAAAGATGTAATCGTAATTGGCGCCTTTTGATTTAAAGAAACTTCAATTACGCCACAATTGGTGTTGAAGGTAAATTTCTTAGGAAGTGGCTTTGCGGCCTTGGTTGGTTGTGCAACTTTTCCAGGAGTGTGCGCCTTCGCGGTAGCTTGCTCGCATTTAATTGCTGCTTCTGACGCTGGAGTTGAAATAACTACTAACGCAGAGCTAACCAATAGCGCTGCAAAGACTGCGGATAACTTCTTTTTCATTTCCCTTTACTCCCACTCAATTGTTCCAGGTGGCTTACTAGTGATGTCTAAAACTACACGATTTACTTCCCGGACTTCGTTGGTAATTCGAGTAGAAATTTTCTCAAGCAATTCATATGGCAATCTCGACCAATCTGCAGTCATTGCATCTTCACTTGATACTGGCCTCAAAACGATTGGATGTCCGTATGTTCGTCCGTCGCCTTGAACGCCAACACTTCTAACGTCCGCCAGGAGTACGACAGGACATTGCCAAATTGCACGATCTTGGCCAGCCACCTTTAACTCTTCGCGAACGATTAAATCTGCCTGGCGTAATACTTCTAATCGATCTGAAGTTACCTCTCCGATAATTCGCACTGCAAGCCCCGGGCCTGGGAATGGCTGTCGCCAAATAATCTCTTCAGGAAGTCCTAACTGCAAACCAACCTGTCTTACTTCATCCTTGAATAGGGTGCGCAAAGGTTCAACTAATTTAAACTTTAAATCATCCGGTAATCCACCGACATTGTGATGAGATTTGATATTCGCAGTTCCGGTACCGCCACCTGATTCGACCACATCGGGATAGAGCGTTCCTTGTACTAAGAATTCTACTTCGCCATCAGCTGCGATATCTCTTGCAGCTTTCTCAAAGCTGCGGATAAATTCGCGACCAATAATCTTGCGCTTCTCTTCTGGATCTTCAACGCCAGAGAGCGCATCAAGGAATTGTTTCTTGGCATCTACAACAACTAAATCAACGCCAGTTGCTGCCACAAATTCGCGTTCTACTTGCTCCGCTTCACCACTTCGTAGAAGGCCGTGATCTACAAAGACGCAGGTAAGTTGAGAGCCAACCGCACGCTGAATAATCGCAGCGGCAACCGCCGAATCAACTCCACCTGAAAGTCCACAAATTACTCGCTTCTGGCCAATAACTTCTTTAGCTTTTGCAATTTCAGCTTCAGCGATATTTTGAGTGGTCCAAGTTGGATTGCATTTAGCGATATTAATTAGCCAGTTATGCAGAATTGTTTGACCATATTCGGAATGTAAGACTTCTGGATGAAACTGCACTCCTGCTAATTGCGCACTTTCATTCTCAAATGCGGCTACCGGTGTATCAGAAGTATTTGCACAAACAGTAAAGCCGGCTGGTGCTTGGGTCACCGCATCGCCATGAGACATCCACACTAATTGATTTAGTGGGATATCTTTGAAAATTTTTGAATCTTTCGCAGTTAGTTGAGTGCGACCAAATTCTGACTTTCCAGTTTTGGTTACCACTCCACCAAGTGCGGCAGCCATAGCTTGAAATCCATAACAAATTCCAAAGACCGGGATTCCAAGTTTTAGAATTTCATTATCGAAAGCTGGCGCATGCTCTTCATAAACTGAAGCAGGGCCGCCAGACAAAATAATTGCTTGTGGGTTTTTCGTCTTTACCTCTGCTGCAGAGATATGTGATGGCACAATTTCAGAGAAAACATTTGCTTCTCGAACTCGGCGCGCAATTAATTGCGCATATTGGGCACCAAAATCAACAACTAGTACGCCCGAGTTTGAATTAGCCACGAGTTATAAGAACCTCAACGCGTTGGAATTCCTTTAAAGTTGAATAACCACAGGTCGCCATCGCTCGACGCAGCGCGCCAAACATATTCATTGATCCATCAGATGAATGAGATGGTCCTACCAAAATTTCTTCAAGTGTTCCTACGGTTCCGACTGAGACTCGTTCGCCACGCGGAAGTTCTTGGTGATGCGCTTCAGAGCCCCAGTGCCAACCAAGTCCTGGCGCCTGGGTTGCTTTAGCAAGAGGTGAACCCATCATCACCGCATCGGCACCACATGCGATTGCTTTTGCAATATCGCCAGATCGACCAACTGAACCATCTGCAATTACATGAACATAACGTCCACCAGATTCATCTAAGTATTCGCGACGAGCGGCGGCAACTTCAGAGACTGCTGATGCCATCGGTACTTCTACACCTAAGACTTTGCGTGTGGTATGTGCTGCGCCGCCACCAAACCCAACCAACACACCTGCGGCCCCTGCGCGCATTAAGTGAAGCGCCGCGGTTCCGTTTGCTACTCCACCGACAATTACTGGTACATCTAGTTCGTAAATAAATTTCTTTAAGTTAAGCGCCTCTCCAGAACCAACATGTTCTGCCGAAACTGTAGTCCCGCGTATTACGAAAATATCTACACCCGCATCAATAACTGCTTTATGCAGCTCTGCAGTGCGTTGTGGTGATAGCGAAGCGGCAACTGTAATTCCAGCATCGCGAATCTGCTTAATGCGTTCCTTAATCAACTCTGGACGAATAGGCGCCGAATAAATCTCTTGCATACGAAGAGTTGCATGTTTTTCTGGCATAGATGCAATTTCGCCAAGTGGAATTCGTGGATCGTCATAACGAGTCCATAATCCCTCAAGATTTAAAACTCCTAAGCCGCCTAACCGGCCAATTTCAATGGCGGTCTCTGGAGACATAACAGAATCCATTGGTGCCGCCATCATTGGAATATCAAATTTGTATGCGTCTATCTGCCATTCGGTAGAAACATCTTTTGGATCGCGAGTACGACGACTTGGCACTACTGCGATGTCATCAAATGAATAAGCAACTCGGGCACGTTTGCCAGGTGCGATTTCAATACTATTTTGCATAATTAGGAGCGTCCTTTATCTCTGCCACATCATGCGGATGGCTCTCTTTTAGCCCGGCAGAGGTAATTCGAATTAATTGACCTTCTTTACGTAATGTTTCGATGTCAGGTGCACCTGCATAACCCATGCCACTTCGAAGACCACCAACTAATTGGTGAATAACAGAGGTAACCGGTCCGCGATAACGAATTTTTCCTTCAATACCTTCTGGTACCAATTTATCTTCAGAAAGTACATCGTCTTGCATGTAGCGATCCTTTGAATATGACTTCTGTTCGCCACGAGATTGCATAGCGCCTAGTGAACCCATACCTCGATAAACTTTAAATTTAACACCATCAATTTCAACTAATTCTGATGGAGATTCATCGCATCCGGCAAAGAGCGAACCTAGCATCACAGAATTTGCACCCGCCACAATCGCTTTTACGATGTCGCCTGAATATTGAAGTCCACCATCTGCAATTAATGGCACCCCTGCTTTGCTGCAAGCTTTATTGGCTTCCATAATGGCGGTAATTTGTGGAACACCAACACCTGCCACTACACGAGTAGTGCATATTGATCCAGGGCCAACGCCAACTTTTACTCCATCTGCACCAGCATTAATCAAAGCTTGCGCACCAGAACGAGTTGCGATGTTTCCACCAATTACTTGGGTGTCTGATGAAAATTTCTTTACTCTTTCAATGGAATCTAAAACTGCGCGATGGTGGCCATGTGCGGTATCAACAACCACCACATCTACCCCGGCCTCAATAACAGCTTGGGCTCTTTTAAATCCATCTTCACCAACGCCAACTGCAGCGCCAACTAAACCGACATTCTTTGCAAGTTTTACGTGGGTAACTTGCTCTTCAATTGAAAGATTTCGGTGAATAATGCCAATTCCACCAGCTTTAGCTAAAGCTATCGCCATCTGTGATTCAGTGACGGTATCCATTGCTGATGAAACCAATGGGATATCTAATTTAATCTTGCGAGTTAGCCAAGTTCCGGTTTCGACCTCAGATGGGACTACATCTGATGGGCCGGGCAATAAGAGGACATCGTCATAGGTCAGTCCGAGCATCGCTACTTTTTCAAACTCGCTCAAAACCGCCCCCTCTCAATAAGCAGCCATCCTATCTTTTGTAGTTGAAATTAAAAAACCTCGGGAAAGTGAGCGTAGATGTCCGAGTTGCTCGATTACGTTAAGAGAGTTATTGGTTCCGTGGAACCATTCACTTTGCTCAGTAATCAAATTGCTTGGACATTCGAAGCTCAGCTTTGCCGAGGTTTTCGTAATTATTTGATGCTTAGTGAGAGTGGCCTCCTGGGCCATGCTTATGTCCATGTCCTGCATCTGCCTCTTCGTCATCTTTCTTTTCGAAAACGAGAGCTTCGGTTGTAATGAACATTGCCGCAATCGATGCTGCATTTGCAAGAGCTGAACGAGTTACCTTTACTGGGTCAATAACGCCATCTTTTGCAAGATCGCCATATGTATCGGTTGCTGCGTTGTAACCTTCATTTGGCTTCAATGCACGCACTTTAGATACAACGACATATCCTTCAAGTCCAGCGTTCTCTGCAATCCAACGAAGCGGTTCGTCAGCTGCTTTACGAACAAGTCGCACACCAACTGCCTTATCGCCAGTGAATCCTAGGTCGCCTTCAAGTGAATCAACTGCATGCACAAGTGCTGCGCCACCACCGATAACGATTCCTTCTTCAACAGCTGCGCGAGTTGCAGAGATTGCATCTTCTAAGCGGTGCTTCTTCTCTTTTAACTCTACTTCAGTGTGTGCGCCAACTTTGATAACACAAACGCCACCTGCAAGTTTTGCAAGACGTTCCTGTAACTTGGTGCGATCCCAATCTGAATCTGTAATTTCAATTTCCTTACGGAGTTCTGAAATACGATCCTGAACACGTTTCTTATCACCGGCACCATCAACGATTGTGGTGTTCTCTTTATCAAGAACCACGCGACGAGCACGGCCAAGAACTTCTAGACCAACTTGATCCAGCTTCATACCGATATCAGTTGTAACTACAGTTGCACCGGTCAGAATTGCCATATCTTCAAGCATCGCCTTGCGACGATCGCCAAAGCCTGGCGCCTTAACCGCAGCTGAAGTAAATACGCCACGCATCTTATTTACGACCAGAGTTGAAAGCGCTTCGCCTTCTACATCTTCGGCAATAATTAATAGCGGCTTTGAAGCTTGCGCAACCTTTTCTAGGATTGGCAACAACTCTGAAAGCGCTGAAACTTTGCCTGCAGTAATCAAGATATATGGATCATCTAGAACAGCTTCCATGCGATCGGTATCAGTTACGAAGTAAGGCGAGATATATCCCTTATCGAACTGCATACCTTCTGTGAAATCTAGCTCTAGTGCAGTTGTTGATGATTCCTCAACTGTAATAACGCCATCTTTGCCAACTTTTTCCATCGCTTCAGCGATGAGTTCGCCAATTGCGCGATCTTGAGCAGAGATGGTTGCAACGTTTGCAATCTGCTCTTTGCCGCTAATTGGAGTTGCATGTGAACGTAGAGTTTCAGAAACCTTTGCAACAGCTGCTTCGATGCCAAGCTTTAAATCCATTGGCTGTGCGCCAGCTGCAAGATTGCGAAGTCCCTCTTTAACCATTGCTTGTGCCAGTACGGTCGCAGTGGTGGTGCCATCGCCTGCTACATCGTTAGTCTTTGTAGCAACTTCCTTAACTAACTGCGCGCCCATATTTTCCGCTGGATCTGAAAGTTCGATCTCTTTTGCAATAGTTACACCATCGTTTGTAATTAGTGGTGCACCAAAAGACTTTGCAATGACTACGTTGCGGCCCTTAGGTCCTAAAGTTACCTTTACGGTGTCAGCAAGAATATTGACGCCGCGTTCCATTGAACGACGAGCAGACTCGTCGAACTGTAATTGTTTACCCGCCATGTGAAGTTATCGCCTTACTTTTCGATGATTGCGAGAATGTCGCGAGCTGATAGAACTAAATACTCTTCGTTGTTGTACTTAACTTCAGTTCCGCCGTACTTGCTGTAAAGAACAACATCGCCGACCTTTACATCCATTGGTACGCGAGCGCCATCATCAAATCGACCTGGGCCAACTGCAACAACAGTGCCTTCCTGTGGCTTCTCTTTAGCGGTATCTGGAATAACTAGACCAGATGCAGTTGTCTGCTCTGCGGTGCCTTGCTTAATGACAATACGGTCTTCTAGTGGCTTGATTGATACGGCCATCGAATGGACTCCTTCATGTGATCTGTATTTTTTCTGCCTTGCCCGCTCGTTAGCACTCGCGGGTCTACAGTGCTAAATTTAATAATTACGGGTAAATAATCAAAATCGAGGGCTATAGCGCCAAAGCAGAGTCAGCTAACGCTCCATTAGGCGCGATTCCGCCAGAGAGCATCAGAGATCCTAGGCTCGCCACCATAGCCCCATTATCTGTACAGAGCCCCGGGCTTGGAATATGAAGCCTAACTCCAGCCTTCTGGCATCGCTCACCTGCAACTTGGCGAAGCCTTGAATTAGCAGCTACACCACCTGCGATTACTAAGCGGTCGATCCCGGAATCCTGGCAAGCTCTTAATGATTTTTGTAGCAGCACATCAACTACTGCTTCTTGGAAGGAAGCAGCAACATCTGCACGATTGTGCGTTGGGGTCTGTTCTAAATATCTAGCCACCGCCGTCTTTAGACCAGAGAAAGAGAAATGAAATGGTCGAGTACGCCAATCTTCGGCGGAAGTTAGACCACGTGGAAAATCAATATTAATTTCACCAAAGGCTGCTTCGCGATCAATTGCTGGTCCACCAGGAAATCCTAAATTCATTATTCGAGCAATTTTGTCGAATGCTTCACCTGCTGCATCATCCATAGTCGCGCCAAGTTTTCTAACGTCTTTAGTAATGTCATTAACTTGCAGAATTGAAGAGTGTCCACCGCTTACTAATAGCGCAATAGTTGGTTCAATAACTTCTTGGTGGGTTAAATAATCAACTGCGATATGTGAGGAGAGATGATTTACTCCATAGAGAGGTTTTTCTAAAGCTGTAGCAAGTCCGGTCGCACCAGCTACGCCGACCAATAATGCACCGATTAACCCAGGACCTTCAGTAACCGCAATTGCATCAATATCTGATAGCTTCACGTTTGCATCTTGCAGTGCTTGTTGTAAAACACTTAAGAATGCTTCTAGGTGAGCTCGACTAGCGATTTCTGGAACTACTCCACCAAATCGCGCATGTTCATCCATACTTGAGGAAATTACATTTGCAAGCAAAGTGCGATCACGAACAATTCCAATGGCAGTTTCATCACAGGAGGTTTCGATTCCGAGTACCAGACTCATAATCCCCGCCTCATAATTTGTGCATCGCGCCCATAACCATAGTAATTCTTGCGAATATTAAGTGTTTCGTAACCTAGGTTTTTATATAAAGATATGGCGCTCTCGTTCGAGACATCCACTTCGAGCATCATCGCAATTGCACCGCGCGCCTTTGCCCAGCTCTCTAAGCGTGAAATTAACTCTTTAGCGATGCCAATTCTTCGATGTTCGGGCTTAACTGCAATAGTCATGATGTCGCCTTCGCCGCCAGCATTAGGCAGAAAGGCACCGGCATAAGCGATGACTTCTGTGCCGCTTTCGGCAATTAAGAAACATCTGGTTGGACGACCAATCTCTCCCCGAAATTGCTCAGCTGGCCATGCAGTATGTGGGAAATATTCTCGATCAAGAGATACCAGCACTGGAATATCCAAAAGTGTTGCTTCGCGGTATGAAATCATTTTCGATCCACCGTTGCCACTGCATCAGGATGCCTTAGATACATTGGTTTATCTACCGCGCTCAAATTAGGAAATGAAATCAGATTTGGATAGAGATGTTCGATTGAAGAGGTTAAAGAGTACTTAAGCGCACCCTCCCCAAATATTGGGGTGTTCGATAAGTTTGGAATTTCTGTTGGCAGGCTGACTTGTGGATTTCCGATACGAGCGCCATTTACATACTTAGCCCAATAAAGTTCTTTTCTTCTGGCATCGGTAGCAACAATAAATTCTGGTAATTCAATCCCGAAAGCCAGAGCATCTAATGAGCAAACTCCGTGAATAGGTAAACCTTGCGCAAAAGCAAAACTCTGTGCAAAAACAATTCCGGTTCGAAGTCCGGTAAAAGGACCAGGTCCCATCCCAACTATGACTTGGTCGATTCTTTCTTTAGCAGCTTTCGCTCCGAATTTTGCCAAAACATCACCATGCGTGGTCGCGCCATCTTCGATTTCCAGCCAAATTAAAGTTTCGCCTTTAAGTAGCGCAAATTGAGTGCGCGAGGTAGCGGTATCGATAGCTAAAGTGATTTTCATACTGAAAATCCTTGCCAACGCGAACCATGTCCAACAAATGTAACTTCTCTGACATCACTATCGCGATTGATATTTACCTCTAAATATTGGTTTGAAATCTGCTCTACTAACTCGCCGCCCCATTCAATAATAATGACCGCTTTCTCGGCATCCAGATCTAGATCTTCCAACTCATAAAGTGGATTTGCCCCTGCAAGTAATCGATAAGCATCCATATGAATCAATGGTGGATTAGATCGATAACTGCGCGCGATTACGAAAGTAGGCGAAGTTACATCTTCTATGCCAAAAGCAGCTGCAATTCCTTTAGTTAACTCGGTTTTGCCTGCACCTAGCGGCCCAACTAGGGCAACTACATCACCAACTTTTAAATGTGCCCCTATTTTTCGACCTAGCTCCTGCATGGCTTCGGCGGAATCAATCTTCATTTATTTTTGTAATTCCGTTTGATGCGCGGTGCCATCCTGGTGGTAATTTCATAATGAATAGTTTGACAAGCATCTGCCCATGAATAGGCATCATAGTTTTCACCGATGACCGTAACCCAATCGCCAGTTTTTGCCTTTGAATCTGCGCCAAGATCTACTGCGAATTGATCCATCGAAACTCTGCCAATAATAGCTGCGCTCTGACCATTAAAAGTTACACCCGCACCGGAGTTGGCATTTCTTGGAATACCATCAGCGTAACCCATTCCAACAATTCCAATTTTAGTAGGACTTTTTGTATGTGCGGTTGCGCCATAACCAATTGGATGATTGGCTGGCATCTCTTTAACCAAAACTAATCTAGCGCGCACTTTCATTACCGGCTGAAGTGATTGATCTCGATTTAATGGCGATAAACCATACATAGCGATACCTACTCGAACCATGTCAAAGCGAGCCGATTGATTCGAAAGCGTCGCCGCGGTATTAGAAATATGGCGAATTGGAGAAATTCCCTTTTCCTTTAATTCATTTACGCGAATATTGAAGTTTTCAATTTGTAAATTATTTTGGGCTTCATTTGGTTCATCCGCACGGGCCAAATGAGTCATTACTCCTACTACTTTTACTAAATCGCGATTCATTAATTCGGACCATTCAGTAGAGAATCCGTTTCTGCCCATTCCGGTCTCAACCTTTAAATGAATACGTGCGCCATCAATTGCATTTATTTCATCAAATACTTCAAGCGAAGAAACGCCTAAATCAATATCCGCTGCAACTGCGCGTTCATAATCCAATCCCGGTGGGTTTAGCCAAGCCAGAATTGGCGCTTTAATTCCAGCCTCTCGAAGTGCAAAAGCCTCTTCGAGAAGTGCAACTCCTAAATAATCTGCACCTGCTTCTACTGCGGCAGTTGCGCAAGGTATCAATCCGTGTCCATATGCGTCAGCTTTAACAATTGCGAGCACTGGAACTCCGGCATGAGCTTTGATTAATTTCAAATTTGCCTTCAAGGCAGCTAAATCAATCTCTACTTCTCTCATCTTTCAATCACAACCATCGCAGATGCAATGCCGGCGTCATGTGAGAGTGAAAGATGTACGTCGGCACCATCAATTAATTCAGCAATTTGATTATGAAATAAAAATACCGGGCGACCATTCTCAAGATTTATGACTTCGCAATCCTGCCAATTTAATCCAGCCGGCACATGTAAAGCTTTAGCTAATGCTTCTTTGGCGGCAAAGCGCGCGGCAAGAGATGCAATTCCTTTTGATTTCTCGCCTTCCGTGAATAAGCGATCTTTTAAACCAGGTGTACGTTCTAAAGATTCTTGGAAGCGTGCAATATCAACTACATCAATGCCAACGCCATCAATCATGCTGCACCGCTATCTAGTCTGCTTCTCAGAAGGAACGAATCTATCTACAGCGATAACCATAACTAATAGCGCGCCTCCGATAAATAAACCGCCAACCAGATCGCTAATCCAATGAGTATTTCTGAAGGCGGAAACTACGCAGACGCCTAATGTGAATATTCCGGCGAGAAAACCCATCGCATATGGATGCCAAGCGTTCGGATGTGAGTAGCGATAGAGAATGTATGCCAGTACTCCCCAAGTGAGAATTGCATTTGAGGCATGGCCAGATGGATAAGAAAGTCCGCCTGCATAAACCAAATCAACATTTAATCTTGGTTTAGTTCTGCCAATACCAAGCTTGGCCAGGCCAACTACCAAATTCAAAGCTAGAACTGCCAAGATTGAAAGGTTTAGCGGTCTCCAAGATTTAAATCTACGCGCAATAAAGAAGGCGGTAATTAATAAGATAGTCGCAGTAACGCCGCGAAGTCCAAGATTATCTATGCGAAGTAAAATCAATCTTTCCAGCGAAGTTAGCTTTGGTCGATCAGCATTGAAAACTATTGCATCAAGCTGAATTAAGGGGCCGTTGATAATTACTTGATGGGTTACTAAAACGAAACCAACAAACAGGGCGCCAGCCCATTTTAAAGCGCGATTAAATTGCTTGCGACGTGAGTCCACTTATTCCACCGTTACAGATTTTGCCAAATTGCGTGGCTGATCAACATCAGTTCCGCGCGCACACGCCATTTCGTAGGCAAAAACTTGAAGCGGAACTGTTGCTAAAACTGGTTGCAACATTTGTGGAGAATTAGGAATTCTAATTATGTGCGCCGCACCCGGAATCTCAATTCCTTCTGATGCAATCGCAATTACCTTTGCGCCTCGCGCTCTGACTTCCTGAATATTTGAAAGCATTTTTTCATCTAAGCCGTGTTCGTGAGTATTAGGCACAATTGCAATTACTGGCGTGCCCTCTTCTATGAGCGCAATAGGGCCATGCTTTAGTTCGCCACCGGCAAAACCCTCTGCATGAATATAGGCAAGTTCTTTAAGTTTTAAAGCTCCTTCAAGTGCTACCGGGAAACCAACATGGCGGCCCAGAAATAACACCGTGTTCTTCTCTGTAAATTTACGAGTTAGTTCCCTTAAAGGCTCGACTGTTTCTAATATCTGTTCAAGTTTCGATGGAAGTTCTAACATCTCATTATAAATTTCAGAAACTTGCGAAGAATTTAAAGATCCGCGAACTTCAGCTAAATGTAAGCCGATTAAGAAAGTGGCCACAATCTGGGTTAGCAGCGCCTTTGTAGATGCAACTGCAATCTCTGGGCCAGCGTGGGTATAAATAACCGCATCTGATTCACGTGGAATTGTTGAACTATTGGTGTTGCAGACCGCCAAAACTCGTGCTCCGAATTCTTTTGCGTGACGAAGCGCCATTAAAGTATCCATTGTTTCGCCAGACTGGGAAATTGCGATGACTAAAGTATTTTTATCAACAATTGGATCGCGATATCTAAATTCAGAGGCAAGTTCTACTTCTACGGGAATGTGTGCCCACTTTTCAATTGCATACTTAGCGACTAGTCCTGCGTGATATGCAGTACCACAAGCTAACACCACAATTTTCTGAAGAGATTTCAATTCGGCGTCACTTAGATTTAATTCATCAAGCGAAATCCGACCATCAATCATTCTGCCAAGCAATGTGTCTGCAACTGCTTTTGGTTGTTCAAAAATCTCTTTTAACATGAAATGTGGGTATCCACCCTTTTGAGCGGCTTCGGCATCCCAAGTAATTTGATATTCGCGTGGTTTTAAAGCATTTCCTTCCAAATCTGTAATTGAAATAGATGTTGGAGTAATGGTGACAACTTCATCTTGTCCCAATTCAACGGCTCGCTTTGTGTATTCAATAAAAGCAGCCACATCTGAAGCCATGAAGTTTTCACCATCTCCCAACCCGACTACTAAAGGTGAATTTCGACGAACCCCAACAATCAAATCAGGTTGATCTGCATGAACTGCCAATAGCGTAAACGAACCACGTAAACGCTTAACTGCTTCACGCATCGCAATTGTTAAATTGCCATTATGTTCTTTTCTTAAGTCACTCAGGAGATGTGCAACTGATTCGGTGTCAGTTTCAGATTGAAATTTATGGCCATGCTTTTCTAGCTCCGCCTTAAGCTCTGAATAATTCTCAATAATTCCATTGTGAATTACGGCCAACTTTCCTTCATTATCTAAATGTGGATGTGCGTTTCGATCTGTAGGACCGCCATGTGTTGCCCAGCGAGTGTGGCCAATTCCGGAATGCACCGCCGGAACCGAACCTAGGGCCGACTCTAAATTTGAGAGTTTTCCAGCTTTCTTTTCCACAAATAATTTATCTGAGGTTCCAAGTGCAATACCTGCAGAATCGTAACCTCGATATTCCAAACGGCGCAGGCCTTCAATTAAAGGTGTAACTGCAGATTGTGGCCCGGTATATCCCACAATTCCGCACACTTTAAGACCCCAGTTCTCGTTTAACTAACTCTGCCAATTCTGTTGCAACGCTAGAGGCAAGAGTATCAGTGGAAGCTTCAACCATCACGCGAACTAGCGGCTCAGTGCCAGAAGCCCGCAATAAAACACGTCCCTCGCCTTTTAATTCACTTTCAAATTTATCGACTGCTTCCTTGATTACTGTCGATGATTCAAGTCGCTCTTTAGCAACATTTCTTACATTTATTAAAACCTGAGGGAATTTCTGCATAATTGCAGCAGCTTCTTTTAGCGATTTGTTTGAGCGCTTTAGCTCCTGAAGCAATAACAGCGCGGTCAAAATTCCATCACCAGTGTTAGCAAATTTGCGGTAAATGACATGGCCAGATTGTTCGCCACCTAGTACCAAATCATCTGCAAGTAGTTTTTCTAATACATAACGGTCGCCGACTGAGGTAACTTCAACTTTAATACCTGAAGTTTGCATAGCTTTAAAGAAACCAAGATTGCTCATGACGGTTGCTACTACCGTGGAATTCGGTAGTTCTGCCCTTGCATTTAATCCAGCTGCAAGAATTGCAATGATCTGATCGCCATCAACTTCGTTGCCATCTGCATCCACTGCTAAGCAGCGATCGGCATCTCCATCGTGTGCGATTCCAAGGTCTGCGTTATTCTTCTTAACTTCTGCCTTGAGGAAATCTAAATGGGTTGAGCCGACTCCATCGTTGATATTCCAACCATTTGGAGTATTCGCTACTGCTATTACCTCTGCTCCTGCTCGACGTAGAGTTTCTGGTGCCACAAAACTTGCCGCACCATTTGCGCAATCCACTACAACTTTCAAACCAGCTAACTTTTGATTGATTGTTGAGAGCAGATGTTCGATGTATCGATTTGCGGCATCTTTATCGTCAATTACTCGTCCTACTCCGCGCCCCGTTGGTCGCTCCCAAGGTTCGGACATTCGAGCTTGAATTTGATCTTCGATTGCATCATCTAATTTGCCACCACCGCGAGCAAATAATTTAATTCCGTTATCTGGCATTGGATTATGTGAAGCAGAGAGCATTACGCCCAAATCCGCACCAGATTCGCCAACTAAATATGCGATTGCAGGAGTTGGTAAAACCCCGACTCGGTAAACATCAACGCCGGCGCTGGTTAAGCCAGCTACAACAGCCGCTTCAAGAAATTCTCCAGATGCCCGAGAATCACTGCCCACAATTGCTTTTGGACGATTTCCTGTCGGATCTCCAATTTGCTCAACGAGAATATGCGCAGCAGCTACTGAGACATTTAGAGCTAACTCTGCAGTTAAATCGCGATTAGCAAGTCCACGAATACCATCGGTACCGAAGAGACGCTTCGCATCCATATTCGCGGATCTGCGATTCGAAATTAACGCTTTGAGTACTGTGAGCGCTTACGAGCCTTCTTTAGGCCGTACTTCTTGCGCTCAATTACACGTGCATCACGTGTTAAGAATCCAGCTTTCTTAAGCGCTGGACGATTTGCATCTACATCGATTGCATTTAGCGCACGAGCGATACCAAGACGAAGCGCGCCAGCTTGTCCAGAAACTCCACCACCATCAATACGAGCAAATACGTCGTACTGATTTTCAGCACCAACTGTGCGGAATGGTTCGGAAACTAACTGCTGGTGAACCTTATTTGGGAAATAATCAGGAAGAGCTTTGCCATTAACAACCCAGCGACCAGTACCTGGTGTTAGACGAACGCGAGCAACTGCTTCCTTGCGACGGCCGGTACCTGCACCTGGCGCCTTAACTGCTGGACGATTAGTTGCTGCAGCTGGTGTTGATGATGAGTAAGAAGTAGGAATTGAATCTTCTTCTAGCAAATTCTGATCTGACATTTATTTCTGTTCCTTACTTCTGATTTACTTCTTGACGATTTGTGAAACTTGATCGAATACGAATGGAATTGGAGCCTGTGCTGAATGTGGATGTTCTGCACCTGCGTAAACCTTTAGCTTGGTAGCTTGTGCGCGACCAATTGAATTCTTTGGCAACATTCCCTTGATTGCCTTCTCAACCGCACGTGTTGGATGCTTCTCAAGTAATTCACCGTAAACAGTTGAAGTTAAACCACCTGGGAAGTTTGAGTGGCGGTGTGCCATCTTCTGGGTGATCTTGTTTCCTGAAAGCGCGATCTTCTCGGCATTAATAACAATTACGAAGTCACCCATGTCCATGTGTGCTGCAAATGTTGGCTTGTGCTTGCCGCGTAGTAACGCAGCAGCATGAGTTGCCAGACGTCCAAGAACTACGTCCTCTGCATCGATGATGTACCACTTACGGACAGCATCGCCAGGCTTTGGGCTATATGTGCGCACGCTACTTACTCCTTCAATTACTGCTTTTATTGTGTGCGGCTTTTCGACCGCGCAGAGGGCAAACTTTACCTTTGAGCGTGAAATGGGTCAAAACGAGCCTGTTACGCTCACTTTTCTACTGCCTAATGGTCAAAAACAGGCTCATTGGACTCATAAACATGGCCATTTGCGCCGAAAATGAGGAACCTAGTGAAGCCGCGGCAGAACCAACGATCGTGAGTCACGGTTAGCACGGTTCCTTCATATTGATTAAGTGCATTTTCCAAACTCTCGGCGCTCGCTAAATCTAAGTTATCGGTTGGCTCATCAAGTAAAAGCAAGGTGTCGCCTGCAAGTTCCAGAAGTAAGACTTGGAATCTTGCCTGCTGACCACCAGATAATTGAGAAAATTTTTGATTTGCTGCCTGATCGATTTCGTATTTACCTAAAACTGATTTAGCAGCGCCTAATTGCAATGAATGTTCTTCCCATAAAATCTCTAGAAGCGTTTTATTTTCGAACTCTGGATGGGCATGCGTTTGTGCAAAATAACCAACTTCTACACGTGCACCATATTTGAAATCTCCGGTGTATTTAACCGTGCCATCTCCACCAATTAGACGTAAGAAGTGAGACTTACCGGTTCCGTTCTTTCCAAGCACTGCAACCCGATCTCCATAAAAAACTTCAAAATTAAATGGCTCAGTTAATCCATTAAGTGCAAAATTTTCGAAAGTTAAAGCACGAACTCCGGTGCGTCCGCCTTTAAGTGCCACTCGAACATTCTGTTCGATAGGTGGTGCAGGAGGCGCACCTAACTCTTCAAATTTACGTAAACGAGTCTGCATTGCTCGATATTTTGAGGCCATATCTGGTGAAGATTTCGCTTGATTACGAAGTGTCAAAACCAATTCTTTCAAGCGAGTATGTTCTTGTTCCCAACGCAATAAAACTTCTGCGAAACGTTCATTACGGGCACGTCGAGCCTCATGCCAAGTTGAGAATTTGCCGCCATGAACCCAGGCAGTATTTCCATTGTGTCCTTGTTCTAACGCAACAATTTTTGTTGCTACCTCTTCCAACAATTCACGATCGTGGCTAACAAAAAGCACGGTTTTCTTGGTCTCTTTAATTACCTGTTCTAGCCAACGTTTTGACGGAACATCTA
Source organism: Candidatus Nanopelagicaceae bacterium (assembly GCA_018883345.1). GTDB lineage: Bacteria > Actinomycetota > Actinomycetes > Nanopelagicales > Nanopelagicaceae > ZLKRG08. The sequence goes on along the minus strand of VEQG01000001.1, from coordinate 3,360 downwards.
AATAATTATCCGGCTCATCAAGTAGCAGCGTCTCTTCAGGGCCTTCCATCAGCGCGCGAACGACTAATTTCTTCTGCTCGCCGCCAGATAATGTATTTACTAGACGATCTTGAACTTTATCGAATGGTTTGCCCAGTGATTCGGTGCAGCAGGTATCCCAAATAACTTCAAAGTCATAACCGCCGGCATCGCCCCATTCAACAATCGCTTCGGCGTAAGCCATCTGGTCTTTCTCTTCTGCAGTTTCATACATGCGAGCTTCAGTCTCTTTTATTGCCGCAGCTGCATCGCGAATACGTTTTGGCGCAACCGAAAGCAATAAATCACGGACGGTTGAATCATCTCTAACGCTACCGATGAACTGGCGCATCACACCTAAACCACCGGTGATTGCAACGCTTCCCTCTTCTGGATCTAAGTCACCGGCAATCATTTTGAGCAAAGTTGTTTTTCCGGAACCGTTGGGGCCAATCAAAGCAACTTTATGGCCATCGCCAACGCGAAATGAGACTTCATTTAGTAGCACGCGGCCATCGGATAGCGAAAATTCCACTCCACTTACATCAATGTGGCCCAATTATTCGCCTTCCTCATCAACTGCATCATTTATAGAAAGTGCACGTTTTGCTAGCACTTTGTTGAATCTTTCGATCATCTCTACATCAGTCGGATAATCAACACCGACAAAAGTTAGACCATTCGCAGGGAAAACTACGGAATCTGAAGGTCGTTCTTTCTTATCCAATACTTCTTTAGCCCAAGAGACTGGAAATCTGCCCTCTCCGATGTAAACCATAGTTCCCACTAATGCTCGAACCATGTTGTAACAAAAGGCATCAGCGGTGATGTGCGAAATAATCACACCGTCATCCATCCGCTCGAAATCAAATCTCTGTAAATCACGAATGGTCGTGGCATTTGGGCGAAATTTCGCGTAGCTAAAGAAATCATTTTCACCAAGCAAAGAGGCTGCAGCTTGATTCATTAAATCAATATCTAAATCTCGATACCAAGGCGCTATATCTAGTCGCTTAATCGGTTCAACGATACCGTTTCCGTCTTGGATTTTGTAAACATAATGACGGCGAAGTGCCCCGTAGCGAGCATGAAAATTATTGCTTGCACGTTCAAAAGACTTAATTCTCATATCTTCAGGCAGAATTCGATTTAATCGATAAACCAAACTTTCGAATTCGAAACCAAAATCGCCTTCAGGTAAATCTGCATGCGCTACTTGGCCAGTTGCATGCACACCAGCATCTGTTCTACCTGCAACAACAGTTTCAATATTTTGGCGATATAGAGTGCTTAAGGCCGCCTCTAATTCACCTTGAACTGTTCGGACATCACTCTGCCTTCCCCAGCCAAAGAAATTAGTTCCGTCGTAACCCAAGAGAATTCGGGCACGAAAAAACCCACTCTCGGGTGCGAGAGTGGGTTGATTCATGACGGATACTTGGTTCGAGTTACAAAACCTCGATCACTGCCATAGGTGCGTTATCGCCCTTGCGTGGACCGATCTTTGTAATTCGTGTGTAACCACCGTTGCGATCTGCCATGCGTGGACCAATTTCAGTAAATAGTGTGTGCACTACTGACTTATTTGAGATCTTCGCAAGCACTTCGCGACGTGCAGCAAGGTCACCCTTCTTTGCAAAGGTAATTAGCTTCTCTGCGTATGGGCGCAGACGCTTTGCCTTTGTCTCAGTTGTAGTGATCTTGCCGTGCTGGAAAAGCTGTTCAGCGAGTGTTGCTAGAAGCAAACGCTCGTGAGCTGGACCGCTTCCGAGGCGTGGGCCTTTTGATGGTGTTGGCATTTTTCTTTTTCCTTACTTACTCGCCGTTATTCTGCAATCTCATCTTCATGAGCATTGTAATTTGCATGCTGAGTTGGATCGAAGCCTGCTGGGCTATCCTTCAATGAAAGTCCCATTGAAACTAGCTTTGCCTTTACTTCGTCAATCGACTTGCTTCCGAAGTTACGGATATCAAGTAGATCAGCCTCAGAACGATTTACTAATTCACCAACTGTGTGAATGCCTTCGCGCTTCAAGCAGTTATATGAACGAACTGTTAGATCAAGATCTTCGATTGGTAGCGCTAGGTCTGCTGCAAGAGCTGCATCCATAACAGATGGACCCATGTCGATACCTTCTGCATCAAGATTTAGTTCGCGTGCAAGACCAAATAGCTCAACCAATGTGTGGCCAGCTGATGCAACTGCATCGCGTGGCTTCATTGAAGCTTTTGTTTCGACATCAACAACTAGACGATCAAAGTCAGTGCGCTGTTCAACACGTGTTGCTTCAACTTTGTAAGTCACCTTTAGTACTGGTGAATAAATTGAATCAACTGGAATGCGACCGATCTCTGCGCCAACTGCCTTATTTTGAACTGCAGTTACATAACCGCGTCCACGTTCGATAGTTAGTTCGATTTCTAGATTTGCCTTGCCATTAAGTGTTGCGATGTGAAGATCAGGATTATGAACTTCTACGCCTGCTGGAACTGCTACATCTGCACCAGTTACTGCGCCTGAACCTGACTTACGGATGTAAGCAGTTGCTGGCTCATCGTTCTCTGATGAAAGAACCAGGTTCTTGATGTTTAGAACAACTTCAGTTAAATCTTCCTTTACGCCTTCAAGAGTGGTGAACTCATGGAGGGCACCGGCAACGCGAATGCTGGTAACTGCTGCACCTGGGATAGATGAAAGCAGCGTACGACGCATTGAGTTGCCAAGTGTGTAACCAAAGCCTGGCTCCAGCGGTTCAATGATGAAACGTGAGCGGTGCTCTGATAGAACTTCTTCAGTAAGTGTTGGACGCTGTGCAATAAGCACGTTTTCTCCTCTTTCCTTTGAGGGGATCCACTATTTGATCCCCGTTCTGGGTTACTGCTTTTGGGCCAATTAATCCTTTTAAGAATTACTTTGAGTAAAGTTCAACGATTAGTTGTTCTTGTACCTGGGTATCGATCACTGAACGGTTTGGTAGTCCGTGAACGATGATGCGCATCTGTGATGGAACAACTTCCATCCAAGCTGGAACTGACTTCTCGCCGAATTCCGCACTTGCAACGATGAATGGTGTTAGGTCATGTGACTTTGGAAGAACATCAATCACATCGAATTGTGAAACGCGATATGAAGGAATGTTTACCTTCTTGCCGTTAACCAAGAAATGTCCGTGACGAACAAGCTGACGCGCCATGTCGCGGCTCTTTGCGAAACCTGCACGATAAACAACGTTATCTAAGCGAGTCTCAAGAAGGATAAGTAGGTTTTCACCAGTCTTACCTGCGCGGCGGTTAGCCTCTTCGTAATATGAACGGAACTGCTTCTCTAGTACACCGTAGATA
>VEQG01000030.1 GCA_018883345.1 Candidatus Nanopelagicaceae bacterium | reverse complement strand
TATGTGCGCCTAGCAGGAATCGAACCTGCGACGCCGGGCTTAGAAGTCCCGCGCTCTATCCGACTGAGCTATAGGCGCTTGTGATTTGTTCAATGCTAATTCTACCGACTATATACATTAAGGTTTCCACTTATGGCTGAGTTCATTTATACGATGAAAAAGGCGCGCAAGGCGCATGGCGACAAGGTAATTCTTGATGATGTCACATTGATGTTTTTGCCTGGGGCAAAGATCGGTGTAGTTGGACCTAACGGTGCAGGTAAATCAACGGTCCTTCAAATCATGGCCGGTTTGCAGCAACCTTCAAATGGTGAAGCTTTTCTAACCCCTGGTTACACGGTTGGCATCCTGCTTCAAGAGCCACCATTGAATGAAGAGAAGAATGTTTTAGAGAATGTTCAGGAAGGCGTTGCTGAAACCATTGCCATGCTAAATCGCTTCAATGAAATTAGCGCAGAGATGGCAAACCCTGATGCCGACTATGACAAATTGTTAACAGAGATGGGTAATCTTCAAGAGCAACTTGATCACCGTAATGCTTGGGATTTAGATTCACAATTAGAACAGGCTATGGATGCGCTTCGATGCCCGCCAGCTGATGCCGATGTTAAAGTCTTATCCGGTGGAGAGCGTCGTCGCGTTGCACTTTGTAAATTACTTTTGCAACAACCAGATCTCTTACTACTTGATGAGCCAACCAACCACTTAGATGCAGAATCAGTACTATGGCTGGAACAACATTTATCTAAGTACCCTGGCACGGTTGTAGCGATTACCCACGATCGTTACTTCTTGGACAATGTCGCACAGTGGATTCTTGAATTAGACCGCGGACGCGCCTATCCATACGAAGGTAACTACTCAACTTATTTGGATACCAAAGCAACACGTTTAAAGATTGAAGGCCAAAAAGATGCAAAGCGCGCAAAGCGTTTAGCCGATGAACTTGAATGGGTTCGCCAAAATGCTAAAGGTCGCCAAGCCAAATCCAAAGCTCGTCTTGCTCGATATGAAGAGATGGCGGCAGAGGCCGACAAGATGCGCAAATTGGACTTCGAAGAAATTCAAATCCCGCCTGGGCCGCGACTTGGAAATGTGGTTGTCGAAGTGGATCACTTATCAAAAGGTTTTGGCGATCGTTTACTAATTGACGATTTATCTTTTACCTTGCCTCGTAACGGAATTGTTGGTGTCATCGGACCAAACGGCGCTGGTAAAACTACTTTATTTAAAATGCTCATGGGCATGGAGACTCCAGATTCAGGTACCGTAAAAGTTGGTGAGACTGTAAAGATTTCATATGTAGATCAATCTCGTGGTGGAATCGATCCAAAGAAAACTCTGTGGGAAGTTGTTTCTGAGGGACTTGATTTCATTAAAGTTGGACAAGTTGAAATGCCATCACGTGCTTATGTATCTGCGTTTGGCTTTAAAGGTCCAGATCAACAAAAACCAGCCGGAGTTCTATCTGGCGGTGAAAGAAATCGCCTTAACTTAGCTTTAACTCTAAAAATGGGTGGCAATTTATTACTTCTTGACGAGCCAACTAACGACCTTGATGTTGAAACTCTTGGTTCACTGGAAAATGCACTTCTAGAATTTCCAGGATGCGCAGTAGTGATTTCTCACGATCGTTGGTTCCTGGATCGTGTAGCTACTCATATTCTGGCGTACGAAGGTGATTCAAAATGGTTCTGGTTTGAAGGTAACTTTGAAAGTTATGAGAAGAACAAAATTGATCGCTTAGGACCAGAAGCTGCACGTCCGCACCGCGCTACTTATCGAAAGCTAACTCGATAATGCGCCATAAGTGCCAGTTAGAAATTCGCTGGGCAGATTTAGATGCTTTTAAGCATATAAACAATGCGGCCTATCTTGTGTACATGCAAGAAGCTCGCGCGGATTTCACGTGGTTTTCTCGAATTGCAAAAGGCGAGGAACCATTGCTTGCAGATATGGTTGTTGCTAGGGCAGAGGTTGATTACCTTTCGCCAATTCACCAGACCGGCACAACTCTAGAAGTTGAAATTTATATAGAAAAAGTAAGCAACTCTTCATTTGTAATGGTTTATGAAATGTCGCAAGGCGGTACCCTGCGTGCTCGAGGAAAGACGGTCCAAGTCGGCGTTGACATGGAGACAGAGAAAGCCCGTCGCCTGCGCGACAATGAGCGCGAATTCTTAAATCAATACCTGGAAGGAAATTGATGCATACAAATTTGCCGGTACGCGAAGAACGCCCTTGGTGGCGCGATGCCGTTACTTATCAGATCTACATCCGCTCATATGCAGATTCAAACGGTGATGGCATCGGTGATATCAACGGTATTCGCTCAAGACTTCCGTACATTAAAGATTTGGGCGTAGATTGCATCTGGATCAACCCTTGGTTTCAATCTCCACAAAAAGATCATGGCTACGATGTAGCTGATTACATGGATGTGAATACTGATTACGGAACCATGGATGATGCCAAAGCGCTAATTAAAGAAGCGCACGACTTAGGCATTCGCATCATTCTTGACCTCGTTCCAAACCACTCATCTGATTTACACGTGTGGTTTCAAGCAGCGTTAAATTCAGAACCAGGATCGAAAGAACGTGCTCGCTACATTTTCCGTGATGGCAAAGGTGAAAACGGAGATTTACCTCCAAATAATTGGGAAGCGGTCTTTGGTGGCCCAGCTTGGGAGAGAGTTATCGAAAAAGATGGCAAACCAGGGCAGTGGTACTTACATTTATTTGCAGTCGAACAGCCTGACTTCAATTGGGAGAATGAAGAAGTTTGGCAACATTTCCGCGACATCTTCAAATTTTGGTTAGATCTTGAATTTGATGGATTCCGAATCGACGTAGCTCATGGCATGTGGAAAGAGAAAGGTCTTCCCGATGTTGATTTTGCAGAAGTCGAATTACTAGATCGCCATTACCGTCCATATTGGGACCAAGAAGAAGTTCACGAAATTCACCGTGATTGGCGCAAGATTACAAATTCATATAAGCATGATCCGATGTTGGTCTCTGAAGCTTGGGCCCCAACAGATCAAAGAACCGCGATGTATGTTCGTCCTGATGAGTTGCATCAATCATTTAACTTTTCATTTCTAACTGCTAAATGGGAAGCAAAATCTCTCAAACAGATTATTGATAAATCCATGACGGAAGTAGTCAAAGTTGGCGCTCCACCATCATGGGTTTGGGAGAACCATGACGTAGTTCGTAAGACTGATCGTTTAGATCTTGGTTTACAGAACAAGGGCAAAGGCCTAGAGAAGTTTGGTGATCCAAAGAAATTAAATAAAGAGCGCGCATTATTGCGTGCGCGCGCAGCAACACTTCTAGAACTTGCGCTACCTGGTGGCGCATATATTTATCAAGGAGAAGAGCTCGGCTTATTTGAAGTTCGAGATATCCCAGAGGATCGCTTAGAAGATCCAATTTGGAAGATGTCAGGCCATACAGATCGTGGTCGCGACGGTTGTCGAGTGCCAATTCCTTGGACTAAAGACCCAGCGGGTGCTCATGGATTCTCTTCTAATAAGTCAATAACCACAGATAAAGCTTGGTTACCACAATCTGAGGGTTGGGGAGAGCGAGCTGTAGATACTCAACAAGGCGTTCAAGGTTCATTCTTTGAAATGGTTAAAGCTGCGCTAACTATTCGCAAAGGCGAAGCAGGACTTGGCGATGGCGAAATGAATTGGATTGATTCAACTGATGATGTAATTGCATTTCAACGACCAGGTAAATTTGCATGTTACGTGAATTTTGGTCCAGCTGATGTTGTGATTCCTTATGGAGCAGAAGTGTTAATTTCATCAGCACCGCTAAAAGGCGAACACATTCCTGCAGATACTGCAGTTTGGCTTCGACTTCCTTAGGTTTAGGCGAATAAGTGAAGCGCAGCAAGTTACATCCAGCTTGGATTGCCGTAGGCATAACTTGGCTCACGCTTGTCGCATCAGCCGGTTATCGCTCTGCGCCTTCAGTTTTAATCGTGCCACTAGAAGAAGCATTTGGGTGGTCTAGAGATCAAATTTCATTAGCGATTTCAGTAAACATTTTGCTTTATGGACTTACAGCACCTTTTGCAGCTGCGCTAATGGAACGTTTTACGGTTCGCAAAGTAGTTATGTCTGCATTAGCAGCGGTAAGTCTCGGTGCTTTTGCCACAGTACATATGACGCAACCTTGGCATTTAGTGCTCCTTTGGGGAGTAGTTGTAGGCGTCGGAACCGGATCAATGGCTCTGGTATTTGCGGCCACTGTTGCCAATCGATGGTTTATGAAGCGTCGTGGATTAGTTACAGGCGCCTTAACTGCGGCTGCTGCTACCGGCCAATTAATTTTCCTTCCAGCTTTAACTTCACTTGCTTTAGATCATGGCTGGCAGAGCGTTTCAATAACAATTGGAATCGGCGCCGCTGTTGTAATTCCTTTAATTTGGTGGGGTTTAAAAGAAAGTCCGCAAGCTATTGGTCAAAAACCTTATGGAGCTCCAGAAGATTGGGTTGCTCCAGAAGCGCTAAAAGGAAATGCAGCAAGAATTGCAATTGATTCTTTAAAACGTGCATCTAAAGTCAAAGATTTCTGGTTACTTTTTGGAACTTTTTTTGTCTGCGGTTTGACTACAAACGGATTAATTGGAACCCACTTTATTCCAGCGGCACATGATCATGGTATGCACGAAGTGTTAGCCGCATCGCTACTTGCATTGATTGGCGTATTTGATGTGGTCGGAACTTTAGCCTCTGGTTATTTAACAGATCGATATGATCCAAGAAAGTTATTACTCTTTTATTACGGATTCCGTGGCTTATCTTTATTACTCCTGCCATCAATTTTGTTTGCCACATTGCATCCATCAACTTTGGTATTCGTAATTTTCTATGGATTAGATTGGGTGGCAACTGTGCCGCCAACGATCGCGCTCTGTCGCACCGTGCTTGGACCACAGTACGGCGCGGTAATTTATGGTTGGGTGTTTACTGGCCATCAAATCGGTGCCTCTGTTGCGGCGCTGGGGGCTGCGGTTTTGAGAGTTAAATTAGGTGACTATGCACTTTCGTTCTATTTAGGCGGAATCATGAGTCTCTTGGCTGCAGCAGCAGTTATATTTATAGCTCGCGGTAAGAGTTTTAACGAAATCAAAAATATATGAGCACATTTTATGAAGAAGTTGGTGGAACAGAGTTCTTCGAAGAGCTAGTCTCTGGTTTTTATGCGGTAGTTGCGGTCGATCCTATTCTTAGTCCGATGTATCCAGATAAAGATTGGCATGCAGCGGCGGAGAGATTGCAGATGTTCTTAGAACAGTATTGGGGCGGCCCAAGCACTTACAGTGAAATGCGTGGACATCCACGGTTACGAATGCGTCACAATCAATTTTTTATTGATCCAAAAGCTAAAGAAGCTTGGCTAAATGCAATGGCTCGCGCTCTTGATTCAGTTGAAATTAGCCGCGAACACCGCGCTGAACTCTGGAACTATTTAGAACTTGCAGCAAATTCTTTAGTTAACCAAGAGTAATTAACCTACTTGGGATTTATTTCCAACTTTCAAAATTTCGCCATTTCGTAAATACCAAAGCGTACCGTCGGCCGCACGAACCGAAGTAATGCGTAAACCAACTTTTTCTACTTTGCCTTTTACGTCAAGCACGTCGACTTCATCTCCTACACCATATTGATCTTCGATCAACATTAAAATTCCAGAGAGTACATCGCGAACAATTGTTTGTGCACCTAAGCCAAGTGCAACACCGATAACGCCTGCAGATGCAATTAGTGGACCAAGATTTAATCCGAATTCACCAAGCATCATAAAGAGTGCAATTAACCAGACTGCGCTATTTAGAGTGCTAGTTAGTACAGTGCCTAAAGTTCGTGCGCGTTCAGCTTGACGGTTAGCCATGTTCTTTGGTCCTGGAACCAAATCGGCGCGAGAAATTCGATCTACGATTCTACGGATGGTTCGTTTACCCAACTGCTGAGTTGCTATTGAGACCACCAGGATTATCACGATATGCAACGGGGCGCCGTTAAACCAAGTCCAGAAATCATTGAAGCTATTCATGAGCGTAAATCTACCGATTAGCCACTCGAATTTTGCCGAAAAGTTACCTACAAATAGCGGTAAATGCCGCAAAAGCGGTGAAAGTTAAGGCAAGATTTGCGAAGCAACGCAAGCCATGCGTTGGAGGCGGGAGCGGATATGTCTAGAGCTTTGGTGCTCAATGCGACATACGAACCACTAGGTGTCGTAAGTAATCGTCGCGCGCTGATTCTCGTGCTCAATGATCGTGCATCTGTTGTCGAAAATACTTCCGAGATTCTGCATTTTGCAAATGGCGAAATCGCACTTCCAGCAGTAATTCGATTAAACAAATTTGTAAGAATTCCTTACCGACACGCAGTACCGCTTTCTCGTCGTGCAATCTTTGCAAGAGATGGCGGTCGATGCGTTTATTGTGCAGCGCCAGCAACTTCTATTGATCACGTAATTCCGCGTAGCCGTGGTGGCGCACATGCTTGGGAAAATGTGGTCAGCGCTTGTCATCGCTGCAATCACATGAAAGCAGACAAACCACTTAAAGAATTGGGTTGGAGGCTTCGTCAACTTCCACGCGAACCAGTTGGTTCTGCATGGAGAGTGTTAGGCGCCACACGTGCAGAAGAAGCTTGGATTCCGTATTTAGAACCATTTGGAGTTGCAACCGCAACTGCCTAAACTTCGCATTATGAATTTTCTTCTCACTACTTATGAACCAGGCATGATTCCTGGTCCTGGCCTAAGCGCAATTGAAACAACTCTATGGTTTGTGGTTGCACCAATCGGTTTATTTTTAGTGATTAGCGCATTTGCATACGCATCATCAACAAAGCGCGATAAGAAAAAATCAGTCGTAGATCAGATTGACTAGTTCTTAAGCGTCTGCGGCTTGCGCATTTAACGCACGCTTAAGTGCATCCCGTCCTTCTTTAACGGCACGCATAACTCCGTCTGAAGCATCCTGATTTTTTGCAATCCAATTTTCAGCTTTAGCTAAATTATCTGAAGTTGGCGCAAATCTTGGGAATGCCAATGTGGCAAATTGCAGGCCGATTTCATATGAGTTTTCATCCCACATCTTCTTAACGGATGCAAAGTACTTATCGACATAACTTGACCATAAATCTTGTTGAATTGGTCTATTGATGCCAAGCAACATATGTCGCTGAATGTGATTTGAAAGTTCGGTTGTGGTTAAGGCTTCCCATGTTTCGGCCTTTGCCTCTGCAGTGGAAACCATCGCACGCGCTTCTGCGGCATGTCGTGTTCCGTCGGCAGTGTTATCGCGCGCTAATTCAGCATCGATTTCTGCTTTGCCGAATACGCCTCGTTCACTTAATGATTTAACAAGGGCCCAACGCATTTCGGTATCGATTGTTAAGCCGCTTAATTTGCCATCAAGAATTTCTTTGACACGTTGCGCATCTGCAATAGTGGCGCCATTTGCAAAGCCACGCGTCAAAGCTAGTTGTTCATCACTTCCAGCTTTCGCCTCAGTTGCTAACTTGTAAAGGCCGGCAGAACGTTTTGCACGAAGAGATTCGCGGTTCTTTGGCGATGAATAGATTTCAACGGCGGTTTCTAGATTGAGTAATTGCGCTGCAATCACCGAAGCCTCATTCTCCTTGCCTAGAGCATTGAGAACGATTTCGGTGTAATCAGTTGCAGAGAGTTCTCCATCGCGGTGCATATCCCAAGCAGCTGACCAGCAGAGCGCTCTAGTAAGCGAATCGGTGATATCGCCTAAATGCTTCTTTAGTGTTGCAATTGAATTTTCATCAAAACGAATCTTGCCGTAAGTTAAATCGTGATCATTGATAAGAAGTAAGTCAGCTACCGCTTCACCTGCTAATCCGTCAATTACAGTGCGCGCGCCAGAAACATCTAGCTCTACACTCTTACGGCGTTCTAGCTTTCCATTCTTGACGTCATATAGGCCAACAGCCATTCGGTGTGGGCGAAGTTCGGTTGAACCTGCTGGAACTGATGGAACTTCTTGAATTACTGCAACTTCAGAGTACTTTCCATCTGCAATCTTTAAGTCAGGACGGAAAGTATTAACACCTGCTGTTTGTAACCATGTCTTGGTCCAGGCAGTTAAATCGCGACCTGATGTTGCTTCTAGCTCTACAAGAAGATCACTTAGGACAGTGTTGCCCCAAGCATGCTTTGCGAAGTACTTCTTAAGGCCAGCAAAGAAGTTCTCTTTACCGACGTGTGCAACTAATTGCTGCAGAACTGATGCGCCCTTTGCATATGTAATACCGTCAAAGTTTGTGCGCACTTCTTCCATATTCTTCATATCAACTGCAATTGGGTGAGTGGAAGAAAGCTGATCTTGACGATAAGCCCAATTCTTGCGTGCGCCGGTAAATTCGGTCCAAGAGTTGGTGTACTTGGTGGCATTTGTTGAGGTGTAGTAAGCAGCCCATTCAGCAAATGATTCGTTTAGCCATGTGTCATTCCACCACTTCATTGTTACTAAATCGCCGAACCACATATGCGCCATTTCATGCAAAATTACATTTGCACGCCAGTTATATAGGGATTCTGTGACTTTAGAACGATAAATAACTAAATCTTCTCGGAAAGTTACGCAACCAACATTTTCCATTGCGCCAGCATTGAATTCAGCAACGCAAAGTTGATCGTACTTTTCAAATGGATAGGGAAGTCCAAATTCTTTCTCATAGAAAGCGAAACCTTGCTTGGTAAGCAGGAAGAACTCTTCTGAATCCAAATGCTCAGCTAGAGATTTGCGGCAGTAGAGGCCAAGGGGAATGGTCTTTTCGCCCTTATATTCGTCGGTCACATAGTGATATGGACCGGCAACAAAACAGGTTAAGTAAGTAGAGAAGATTTGGGTCTTCTTGTAAGTCCAGTGATGCTTACCGCCACCAATATCTTTTCGCTCAACTACCGGGCTATTTGAAATTACCTCCCACTTTGCAGGAGCAATTACTGAAAATTCATAGGTTGCCTTTAAATCTGGTTGATCGAAAGATGCAAAGGTGCGACGTGAATCATTTGCCTGGTGCTGTGAATACAGATAAACCTCACCATCGGCAGGATCAACAAATCGATGCAAACCTTCACCGGTCTTTGAGTAGATTGCTTCCATCTCAATAACCAGTTCATTTTGCGCCGCTAAATTATTTAGGAAGACTGATTCGCCGTCATAGTTTGAGACATCGACAGGTTGTCCGTTTAGAGTAGCCACAATGATTCGCTTTGCCATTGCATCAATAAATGTGTTGCTGCCTGGTGTTGCGCTAAATGTGATTACTGCCTTGCTGTTGAAGGTCTCATCACCTGTGGTTAAATCAAGATCAACCTTGTAATTGTCGATCTTTAGGATTGCGGAACGTTCTGCAGCTTCGATGCTGGTCAGATTTATGCCTGGCACGGTTACTCCTTGAGAATTCTCTGATTTGTTATTGCGCTATCCAATATGAAAGCGTTGCCCAATGCAACGCGAGCGCATCCTTACCTACCGTCTGCGCGGTAGCCGTATTACAGATGCCCAGGAAGCCGCCCTTGCAGCCCATTGGCCAAAATATGGATTAGAAAACGACATCCCCTTAAACCTCGATGAAGTTTTTCCATCTTATAAAACTCGGATCATGGAGGTTGGCTTCGGGATGGGTGAAGCCACAGCAATCCTCGCAAAGGATTTTCCAGAGACCGCTTATTTGGCAGTCGAAGTTCATCGCCCCGGCGTTGGAAAGCTATGCGCAAGGCTTGAGGAAAATGGATCGCAAAATGTTCGAATACTCCAGCATGATGTAATTGATGTAATCAATAATCAGTTGACCGATAAATCTTTAGATGGTGTTCATATTTTCTTTCCTGATCCATGGCAGAAGAAACGTCATATCAAGAGAAGATTACTGACTCCAGAGTTTTTGAAATTGATTTATCCGAAAATCAAAAAAGGCGGATTTATTCATGTGGCAACAGATTGGGTGCCTTATGCAGAATTTGCACTTAAGTCATTTGCTCAAGTTACCGAGTATCAAGGCGGGGAAGTTGAAAGACCAAGCTGGCGACCAATTACAAGATTTGAAGGTCAAGGATTAGATAAAAACCATCGCGTAACTGATATGCGATTTACAAAAATATAAAACTATCTTTCGTAATTTGAGATTTTATCGATACGTCTAATGTGACGCTCATCGTTACTAAATGGCTCTGCAATGTAAGCATCAAGAATCGCTTTGCAATCTTCAATCGAGTGCATACGTCCACCTACTGCAATTACGTTTGCATTGTTATGTTGCTTTGCAAGTTTGGCAGTTTCGATACTCCAAGCAAGGGCTGCACGTACCCCTTTAACTTTATTTGCAGCAATCTGTTCGCCATTTCCGGATCCGCCAATAACGATTCCTAAGGAACCTGGATCTTTGACTACTGCTTCAGCTGCCGGAATGCAGAAATCTGGATAATCATCTAACGCGTCATAGGTAAATGGCCCATGGTCTGTAACGTCATGGCCTTGCGCGGATAGATGTTCGATTAAAGCGCTCTTTAACTCCAAGCCAGCATGATCTGCACCAATATGAATTCGCATGGCGGTATGTTGCCATTAAAAAGTGAACGCCCGCCGCTTTAACACGACGGGCGTTCTCTCAAGGAGAGATATTTACTTAATTAATTAGCTGAAGTTGTTGTGGTTGAAGGAATTCCGTTAGTTGAACCCTGTGGCAATCCCTTTCCACCATCATGATGGCCGCGGCCATGGCCACCTTTGCCACCATGCTTACCGTCCATCATGCCACGCATATGTCCGACTTCGTTTACCTCTTCAGTCACATGCGCAGTAAGACCTGACTTTAATGTCGCTGCTTGATCTGCAGTTAACTTTCCAGCTGTTACTGCTGCATCAATTTGTTTTGTCTCATCTGCAACAAGTGCAGCAATTAGCGCATCCTTCTTTGCACCAGCGATTGTTGCTAGTGATTCACCTGCTGCCAGGCGATTGTGAAGAGTTGTTGCATCAATTCCTAAAGTTGCAGTGATTACTGCATCCTTGTTGGCATTCTTGAAGCCGCCACCCATTGGGCCACCCTTCATTCCACCAATGCGACCTACTGCATTTACCTCTTCAGTTACATGTGCAGTAAGACCAGCTTTCAAGGTTGTCGCTTGCGCAGCAGTTAGTTTTCCAGCAGTTACTGCTGCATCTATCTGCTTGGTCTCATCTGCAACAAGTGCAGCAATTAGCGCATCCTTCTTTGAACCAGCAATAGCTGCTAATGATTCACCAGCCTCTAGGCGAGACTTTAAAGTTGCTGCATCAATTCCAAGTGTTGAAAGTACGATTGCTTCTTTATTTGAATTCTTAAATTCGCCACCCTTTGGACCGCCCTTCATTCCACCAAGGCCATCCTTCATATGAATTTGATTGGCGACTTTCTTTAGCCCTGACTTAGCACCTGATGCATTTGCAAGTGCGGTTGCTGAGCCAGTGATTGCAACAGCGGTAATTACAATTGCTGCAACTTTCTTATTAATCTTCATCTGTTTCCTTCCGGAATCTTTACCAATCGCCCCACACGACCGGTTCTGAGACATATATAAGTCTTTAAGGCTTGGAACGATAGCCAATAATCCTGTGAGACACCTAAGAAAAATTAAGATTTTTAACTCAAAAAATGGGGAAATCCAGACCGATAAGCGTGAGAACCTGTGGGTTTTCCCCATTTCTTAAAAAAGCGTGAGAGCGAAAAATTGGAATCCCTATTGAAAGGAGCTAGAGATGATTTCAAAGCGTTCTCATTCGCTCATCTCATTGGCAATTGGATTTTCATTATTTATTGCAGTAATTCCATTACAACTTAATTCTCTCTCTACAGCAAGCGCTGCTGGACCAGCAATTACCACAACTACTTCAAGTGCAGCTGCAACTATTTTGAGCGGTAAAACACCGCCATATTCTGCTATCGGAAAGAATGGCGATTTTTATATTGATACTAAGAATCTAATGTTTTATGGACCAAAGAAAAATGGATCATGGCCACTTGGAATTTCGATGAAAGGCACCAACGGTTCTGATGGAAATAATGGCACCAACGGTTCTGATGGTAAGAATGGTGTCGATGGAAAAGATGGAAAGAATGGAATCGACGGAGCAATTGGAAAAACTGGCGCTACTGGATTAACCGGTGCAACTGGTCCCACAGGACCAATAGGACCAACAGGGCCAACTGGTGCAACAGGTTTAACTGGCGCTAAAGGTGAAACCGGAGCAACCGGCGCAGTTGGTGCAACTGGTCCTGCAGGTGCAAAAGGAGATACTGGCGCAACTGGTGCGCAAGGATTACAAGGGATTCAAGGGTTACAGGGTGAAACCGGACCAGCTGGTGCAACAGGTGCTACCGGCGCCAAAGGTGAAACCGGTGCAACAGGTCCACAAGGTCCTCAAGGTGTTGCAGGTGCAACCGGTGCAACTGGCGCTGCAGGAATAAGTCGAGCTTTTTTTGGAAATATTAATTTCGCAAGTCCATTAGGTTCGAGTGCAGGAAGTTCAGCAATATCTTCCGCATTCGGAAGTTTTGCGGCAAATTCAAATTATGTTGTTCGTTTAGTAATCGTCGGTATTTATGCAAATTCTTCAGATGATTTACCATTTCAATTAGAAATTAGCGCGAATGGTGCATCACCTACCGTTTCATATGGATATTCAATGGCAAACATAAAGTCCTCACGTAACGGTTCGGCTGGCAAGGAAGTGAATTTTCAAGCCGATATTTTGATTGATGGCACTAGTGCCGGATCAGGATTTAATCTCGTAGCCACAGTTACCCACCAAAGTATTGGATTGGGAACCATCAGTTTGAGCGGAAGTTTTATTGCCTCACAAGTTGGGAGTGCGAGTTAAATAAGAATTGGAGCGGGTGACCGGGATTGAACCGGCACAGCTAGCTTGGAAGGCTAGAACTCTACCATTGAGCTACACCCGCATATTCTTGCGAACAGGCTAAGAGTAATTGGTTTGGTTATGAACTTCCAATTCTTGCCATAGACTTCTGCCTCGCAAGAA
>VEQG01000047.1 GCA_018883345.1 Candidatus Nanopelagicaceae bacterium | reverse complement strand
CTTTAACCGTCGGTCTCAGAATCTCACTGAGTCCACCGATAACTGGATGCCATCGGGTCGCAGACTTTAACTGCCGGTTCGGAATTACACCGACCCCAGAAACAACGCCCTAATTATAGCCCAACATCATCGCTTGGAGTACGGACCGCATTTATCGAGATTATGACCTGCTCTTTAGTTGGAATGCCAACGGCGCGGCCAACTTCGATTCCGTTGCGATTGAAGAAGATCACCGTTGGTGTGGATTTGATATCAAACTTCTCTACCAATTTTAAATTCTCTTCAGATGCAACTTGGATGTAAACGACATCATCCATGCCCTCAACTAGATGCGAAATAATTTGCGCAGTTGCTTTGCATGGACTGCAGAATGCAGATGAGAATTGCAACAGCGTTACATTCTTTCCTAATTGCATCTGGCGCTTATCTGCTAAATCAGCATTGACCATAAATGAGCTCTTTGAGCGAATGATTTTGCTTAGCTCTTCGTTGCTTATTGCGGAAATAGATTTCGAAGTACGCGATGGCGCCTTTAATTTGCCCTGCTGGCTACGCCAATAAAGCCCGAATATGGTGGCTAAGGCCAATATTCCAATTGGCAACCAAAGATTCATAAGAGTATTCTGCCGTAATGGCGCGCGTGCTATTACTTACCAATTCGATGGGGGCTTCTGCGGAAGTACTTCCTGCACTTGGTTTGCTTTCGCACCAAGTTCGCGTTGCGCCCGCTGAAGCATCAGCGCTTATTGATACTCCAGATTACGAAGTTCTATTTGTTGATGCTCGTCGTGATCTACCTGGCGCAAAATCTTTAATGCGCGTAATTACTTCAACTGGTATCTCTTCACCAATTATTTTGATTGCAACTGAAGGCGGCTTATCTGCAATTACCGCCGAATGGGGCGCAACTGATGTCATTCTTGATACTGCAGGACCTGCTGAGATCGATGCACGTATCCGTATCGCCGTAGGTCGCAAAGGCGCAGAATTTTCAGATGCGGATGCAGAAATTCGCTCGGGCGAAGTTGTTATTGATGAGAACGCGTACACTGCAAAGATTAAAGGGCGCACCCTTGATTTAACTTTTAAAGAGTTCGAACTGCTTAAATTTCTAGCGCAGCATCCAGGGCGAGTATTTACCCGCGCACAGCTGCTCCATGAAATTTGGGGCTATGACTACTTTGGCGGAACACGTACCGTGGACGTTCATATTCGCCGCCTACGCGCCAAATTAGGCCCAGAATTCGAATCTATTATCGATACCGTGCGTAACGTGGGCTATAAATTCAACACAACTTCTAATTCATCACTTAACGCGGAACCCCTGCCTAATAACTGACGTCTTGGGTCCGGACATGCAAAAAATTCGCAAGAGGGAATTCTTAGCGAGAAGTAATTTGCGGAATTCTTTACTCTTCCGCCATGTCTCTAATTTACGAATCAACTCCAGATGTTGAATTAATTGATGCGCGAGGACCGCGTTTCTCTGCGCTATTAACCACAATTGTTTTGGGAACTGCGTTAGCAACAGGAAATCCTTGGTTGATCGTTCTACAAGCAATTGTCTTTGCAATCGGTGCTTTTAAAGGACCACAGCACACCCCATATGCTCAAGTATTTAAAAAATTGGTAAAGCCAAAGTTAAAGAGTGAAGCGACCACTGAAGATGTGCGACCACCAAAGTTTGCACAGCGCGTAGGTTTTGGTTTCACCATTGTGGCAATTATCGGATTGCTCTTTGCACCAGCGCTTGCCACTGTGGCGGTCAGCTTTGCACTTGCTGCGGCATTCCTAAATGCCGCGTTCAATTTCTGCTTAGGCTGCGAGATTTACCTGCGAATTGCACGTTTAAGAGCGCGTTAAAGCGCGGCAAAAATCCCAAGTAGAATTCCGACCATGGCCGGAAAACACGAACTACATCAAAAGGGCTTACGCCTTACACCACAACGTGAATTAGTACTTGCTGCAGTTCGCGAACTTGGCCACTCAACACCAGAAGCGATTGCTGAACATGTGCGCAAAACACATCCAGGCATCAATCTCTCAACTGTTTATCGCAATTTAGAAACTCTAGAGAATGTTGGATTAGTCCAACACACTCACTTAGGTCACGGCAGTGCGACTTATCACGCATCCGAAGAGTTAAATCATCTCCATCTAGTCTGTGAAAACTGCGGTGCAATTGGTGATGCACCACTAGAAATTGCGGCGCCATTTGTGCAAGCGCTATCTGATGATTATGGTTTTAAAACAGATGTTTCACATTTCGCAATCAGCGGGCTGTGTGCAAATTGCTTCAAATAGAAGCAGGCCCTGACCGCGGCGCCGTTTTACATTACGGCGATCCAGTTAAAGAACAACGCGCTCTTGCAGCTGGTACAGCTTGGGCCGACTTATCGCATTTAGAAATAGTTGCCATTAAAGGCGCAGATCGCCTCCGTTGGTTACATGATTTAACTACCCAGCACTTAGAGACATTCACTGGCGGCTGGACAAGTGGTTTGATTCTTGATCACTTGGGCCATATCGAACATCAATTTATTCTCTTTGATGATGGTGAAACCGCATGGTTAATTGTTGATGTTGACCGCGCAGCTTCATTGATTGAATATCTAAATAAGATGCGCTTTACGATGCGCGTTGAAGTCAGAGATGCATCAACTGAAAAATCTTTAATCCGAATTCCAGGATTAACAGATGATTTAGGCGGACCATTTGCACTGGTCGAACGCGGTGCGATTCCAGATTTTTCAAATACGCCAGGGGCTATTCAAGTGGGCGTCTGGGCTCTAGAAGCAGAGCGCGTAGAAAAGATGCGTCCACGAATTGGTTTAGAAACTGACCACAAATCAATTCCAAATGAAGTCGGGCTATTAAATAAATCAGTTCATTTAAATAAAGGTTGCTATCGCGGCCAAGAGACGGTGGCCAAGGTGCATAACTTGGGTCAGCCGCCACGGAAATTGGTCTTACTTCATTTAGACGGCTCAGAAGCTGTCTCTTATACACATTCTCCGAG
>VEQG01000046.1 GCA_018883345.1 Candidatus Nanopelagicaceae bacterium | reverse complement strand
GATAAATACCGGTATCGCCAATATAAATTGTGGCACCCGCGCCTGCACTTCTATATCCGTATGCGCTAGTTGAACCAGGTAAGCCAACTTTTTCACGTTGATCAACGCGATCTAAACCCCAAGAAGGAGTTGGGCTTTGCGTATTTTGAATTGCAAGTAACGAAACTGGCTTATCTTCTTCGACAGTTAAAACATTTGGAATCTTTGCAAGTAGCCCCGCGACCAGCTTTGGAAGTTCGACGGTAAAGCCATCGAATGCATATTGATATTTATTCTTTAGATTCCAGCCATTTTTGTTAATCGCTGCTTCAACAGTTGCCCGCGCACTTGGCGAAATTGAGATGATGTAAGTGCCTTTGGCGCCTAGATCAAGTGCAGTGGTTGGAACGATAGTTGCATTTAATGAAAAGATCGTTAGCAAAGCAACGAATGACATTCTTAGGCTACGGCGCATTCCCCAATTTTAAATTGCATCAGAGAAATTAACCCAGACCTTGATGCCCATTTGTCCACATTCTTTTTGATGCCTCAGCGCTCCACAGGCTCATTAACTTACTTTTCGCCTGCTTGCACTGATTTCCAACGCCTAGTGAGAAAGCGAAGTACTCGTACTTCCCCACCTACTAGTAATTGGAAGGAGGTGGCTAACGTGAAATGGAATCCTGACTTAATCTGTTTATTCCTAATTGTCATTCGTGACATTTTGGATTACTTGGATAAAAGAAGGAGGCCGCCACGTCAGTGACGGCCCCAACTACCACCTAGATGGTGGTTCTGGCCCCAAGCAAGAGACCCTCAGTAGCCGCGGCTGCTGAGGGTCTTTTTATATCACAAACTCAAGACTAATTAGCAAACTTCTTTTAGGACGCGGCTGATGATGCCGTAGTTGTAACCCTTACGCGCCAGCGCAGAAGTTATCCGTCGCTCGCGCATATCCTCTGCATAATTCTGCAAACTACGCGCCTTACGTTCCCCCAATTGCAACGCTGCTTCGTATTCATCATCGCTACTGATTTCATCAAGTGCAATTGCAATTAAATCGTCAGCAACTTCCTTGCGTCGAAGTTCCTGCGCCAACACTCGTTTGCTAATTTTCTTTGACGACAAACGCGACTTTGACCAAGCCCTAGCAAAATCCAAATCATTAATTAACTTAGAACGCTCCAAGCGATCCAATACTTCATCAGCTACTTCTAAAGGAATCCCACGACGTTTTAATTGCGCTGCCAATTCCCCACGACTTTTAGCCCGCACTGCAAGTGCATTCAAACAAATAGTCTGCGCAGCGCCCACATAATCACGAGGCTCATTAACCAAATCTGGCGCTACCGAAGTAGCGCCAGATCCAGCAAGTTTTAAAGCATCTTCTTTAGAAATCAACATCCGCCGCAGCGTCTTCGATTTCCTTGACCATCGCAGGATCGACTTCGACCGGCGAATAAACCGCACGAATCTTCTGTTCGATCTCATTAGCTAGGTCTGGGTTATCAATCAAGAATGCGCGAGCATTTTCCTTGCCCTGGCCCAATTGATCACCTTCGTAGGTATACCAAGCGCCCGACTTCTTAATAACATCGCATTCAACACCAAGGTCAATTAATGAACCTTCGCGTGAAATACCAACGCCGTAAATAATGTCGAATTCCGCCTGCTTAAATGGTGGCGCAACCTTATTCTTAACAACTTTGACGCGCGTACGATTACCGACCGCATCTTGGCCATCTTTCAAAGTCTCAATTCGACGCACATCTAAACGAACAGATGCATAGAACTTAAGCGCCTTACCACCGGTAGTGGTCTCTGGTGAACCAAAGAAGACACCAATCTTTTCACGCAACTGGTTGATAAAGATCGCAGTGGTCTTTGATTGATGTAGCGCACCAGTAATTTTGCGAAGCGCCTGTGACATCAAACGAGCTTGAAGACCAACGTGTGAATCTCCCATCTCTCCTTCGATTTCCGCACGTGGCACCAACGCCGCAACTGAGTCAATAACAACTAAATCAAGCGCACCAGAACGGATCAACATATCCATAATTTCTAGAGCTTGTTCGCCAGTATCTGGCTGTGAAACCAATAGCGCATCAATATCAACGCCAAGTTTCTTTGCATACTCTGGATCAAGTGCATGTTCTGCATCAATGAATGCACAAATTCCGCCAGCCTTCTGCGCATTTGCAATTGCATGCAACGCAACAGTGGTCTTACCTGAAGATTCAGGTCCATAAATTTCTACAACGCGACCACGAGGCAATCCGCCGATTCCGAGAGCCACATCAAGTGCAATCGAACCAGTTGGAATTACTTCCATAACTTCATGGGCTCTTTCGCCCATCTTCATTACAGAACCCTTTCCAAATTGACGTTCTATTTGGGCGAGTGCCGTATCAAGCGCTTTTGTTTTCGCTTCGGCTTGTTTATTGGTTACAGGTTCTTTTGCTTCACCTTTAGCCATTACCTACTTCCTTCCGTTAAGACGCCAACTTGGCGTGTTCTTCCCCAATGGTGCGATACGCCGGCGACGGTCCACGGATTTAGAGGAAGCTCCTGTGGACGGAGGCACGGGCTCGTTTGGGCTGTGCGTGGATAAGTGTATCGAACACTTGTTCGAAAAGAAGTATATAGAGGGGGTCCGACACGCGGGTGTTGAGGTGATCCGAAACGCATGCACATATCCCCGCTTTGTCAGTGGTCATTCCTAAGATTCTCGATCGATGGCATACAAATCTCGCAAATATAAGGAACCGACAAATCCAGTCGGTACCGTTGCCGAGCTCTTTGCTGGCGTCGGTGGATTTCGAATTGGCCTTGCAGAAGCAGGCTGGAAAACTGTTTATTCGAATCAATGGGAACCGTCTACAAAAACTCAACATGCATCAAATGTTTATGTAGCCAATTTTGGCGAAGATGGCCACAGCAATGAAGATATTGCAAAGGTCGAACGCATTCCCAAGAAATTCGATTTACTAGTTGGTGGCTTCCCTTGCCAAGATTATTCCGTCGCTAAAACACTTAACTCATCAAAAGGCTTGAAAGGTAAAAAGGGTGTCCTCTGGTGGGAAATTCTGCGCCTAGTTCAAATACATAAACCTAAATTTATTTTTCTGGAAAATGTTGATCGTCTTTTAAAGTCACCTTCTAATCAACGTGGAAG
>VEQG01000045.1 GCA_018883345.1 Candidatus Nanopelagicaceae bacterium | reverse complement strand
TAATCCTGACAGTGCTTCGAGCAGTACTGGATTACTTAGCGAACAGAAGATTACCTCCACGGTAATTGGTCGAACGACCCCAACAGGAGCCCTCGGCAGTTTCCGCTGTCGAGGGCTCTTTTATATCACGATTCAAATCAAAAAGTCTTGCATCAACCATTCGTCTTGGCTGGTCAAACCTTTAGGCACATAATAAAGCCCAGAACCAATTGGCGTGGTCCAGATATTTAACGCATCAATTTCTGCCAATTTACTTTGAATCTTTACAAAGCGTTCTAGCGATTCCTGATAACTAATAAAGATCAAACCTGCTTGGCGCACGCCATTTAAGTAATTGTCATCGTAGTTATATCCGCGGCGGAAAATACCTTCGCCCATCTGGGTAAATGCGAGATTGACATGCGCATTAGCTTGCTGCGAGGCGCGTTTTTCACCGGTACTCATTTTGCGCCCAGTAACGTGGGTCTTGCCCGCGCTAGATAACTTGTCCCAAGTATCTAAATTCATTTGAATCCGGCGAACCACCATCAACGTGCCGCCATCTTTACGCCATACAGTCTTAGCAAATGCATCGCTACCAAATTTGGGGTTTACTATTCCATCAAGTTGTCCCAATAGATTACGCGAAACTTTGCCTGCATTAACCCCCGCGGCATTGATAAAGCCTCTTTGCTGCCACTTAACTGTTGCAAATGGTTTTGCATCGCGTCGTAACATTTCAGCCAAATGGAAAATCGCTAACGGATCATCGCCAGCAATCTGGACCACGATATCTCCATCAGACCATTGCGGTTGCAATTTATCTATCTTCTTAAATTCCGGTATCTCCTTCTCTGCTATCGGCCACTGATCCGCGATGCCTAACTTTTCATAAAAGCTAAACCCGAATCCAAAGGTCGCAGTTAGGCGCGCAGGGTTTTGCTCTGCGCCTGGAGTGATATCTCCGATTACTGGCTGACCTTGAGTTAGCTTTGCAGTATCTGCAGACCAGACGCGCATGAATCTTCCCGCTGCTGCTTTATCTACGCCTGCATTCAAATCAAAGGCAATTACCGAAACATTCGCCTGTGACGGGAGTTCGATTCCGTTTTGATGCGCCCCATAGAAGCTTTCAGTACGCGCACCAAAGTCCACGCTTTCAGTGGTGCGGCTGAAAACAACCGCACCACCTAGCGCAAGTACCAATAAAACTAGCAGTACTTTTTTTAGCAATTTACTTCATTGCTCCATCGCCCATTCCTGCTGCGCCATATTGCTCATCATCCATTGCAATATCTTTCACAGGAGCGGTGTAGTCGATTGATTGGCCGTCGCTAAATTCAAGAGTAACTGTGGCTTCATCGCCAGCCTTTAGGTCTTTATTTAGCCCAATAAGCATTACGTGATATCCGCCCATGCGAAGCTTTACGCTTTCGCCAGCTTTAATCACAAGCCCTTCGCCCATCGGTTGCATCACGCCATCAATGACCTCATGGATTTCAATGCGATCTGCAATATCGGTGCTACCGCCAACTAGCGTGACATCTTCGCCACCTGAGTTCTTGATAGTCATGAAAGAACCAGTCATGTATTTACCGGCATCATCTTTGTAAGACATTGCATCGATTGAACGAACCACTGGATCTTCAATGCTGATTTCAGCTTTATTAGAGCCACAACCAGCCAATAACGCGGTCGCGATTGCGGCCACGGCAAAACCAATTAAACCTTTTTTCAAAATATTCTCCTTTAAAGTTAAATAACTAATAATTACAAATTAATTTGCAATTACCGGAGGACCGCGACGCGCTATAGCCTGCGCAATACGGCTTGAAAAATAACCTTTAGAATTTGCTCGAATAATGAGCGACTTAAAATAAAGTGGCCTTATCGCCTTAAATATTAATATCTGGAATTTATCAATTAATTTGAAAAGCAATTCAAAAAGCTCATCCATATGCTTTATCAACTGATAAGTACCGATACCTAGGATCAAGTGACTTAAAGTCATCTGAAAATCTGCGTTTCCATTTGTGGAAAAGAAAAAGTGCGTGCCAAACTGAGCCAGTGCGATAACCATCGCAAGCTTTGGCCCTTCCAGAGAATTTCTAGCAAGGAATAAACTGGCAAGAGCAATTAGTAGAAGAAAAAGGAAATGCGAATTACCTACCGCAAAAGTTCCATCGCCCAAAGCGTGGCCAATTACAGCGCCCGAAAAGATCGCGCTGCTGGCAATCAGAAAACGGGCTACTTTCACGTCGGTAATCTTGCCAAAGCGCTGGTTATTTCCCTAATAACGCTCTTTGCGACACCTCTCACAGCTTTTGCCCATGCGGGCCTGGTCTCATCAAATCCGGCGGAGAATTCGACAATTCAGAGCTTCCCTACGGAAATACTCCTTACCTTTAATGAGGATTTGATGACTATCGGCGAGAAGCAGGTCAGTAAATTCTCAATTCATAAGCCAGATCATGAGCTAGTACAAATCGGAAAATTCAAGATTGATAAGGGCTCAATAAGCGCGGCAGTTAAAGAATCTGATTTACCTGTTGGAACTTACAAGATTTATTACCGCGTAATTAGCGCCGATGGCCATCCGGTATCTGGAGTCCTTAAATTTAATTACAAAGAGGCATCAAGCGAGAAAGAGATCGTGGTTCTGAAATCTTTCGACTTCTCACACTTCTGGCACTTACATAGTTGGCACACCATCGAAGCAATCGCAGTAATTGCGTTAATCGTTGGATGGTGGATTTACCGAAGACGCAATTCGAATTAACGAATAGTTATATTCATATCAGTCGAAGTTGCCGCACGTTGATCTGTGCCAGCAAATGACCAATTAATTGTGCAGGTGCCGGCCGCCAAAGTTCTAACGGTTGCCCAAGTAAAGATGCCACCTGTTCTATCGGTTGTCGCAACTGTTAATACTGAGCAAGTTGCTGGTGTCTTGCTTACTGCAGATAACAAATGTCCAATACTCAATAACCCTGAATTCTGTCCGCTGGTAAAGAGCAACGAAGAGATAAAGTTGTAAGTCGTATTCTTAACATAACTAACAGAATTTATTGATCTAAGCGGATAATTTCTAAGACTTAAAGCTGAATAATAAGGAGTTATGTACATATTGGCTTTCTGCCAAACGAAACTTCTTGTTACGGACGCCGCTGGCGCATATGTTCCATTGCCTAGCTGAGAAGCTTCAACTGTACATGTTGCTGGCGCTTTAGGTGTCGGTGAAACTGTTTGTACTGCTGCATATGATGGATAAAGA
>VEQG01000029.1 GCA_018883345.1 Candidatus Nanopelagicaceae bacterium | reverse complement strand
AGTTCTTAGCTGCTGTTAAGTCATACAACTCAAGCCAGAAGTGCTACACAGTTAAGTCAATTCCTGGCGATCGTAAACTTACATTCCTTCAGAACGTGACACCGATGTATGCAGCGAAGAACGCTCCTACAATCATGTACACACTGCAAGAGATTCCAGATATGGCTGACAAGGTTATGGACTGGAAGGGTTCAAAGCTTGCTGGTCTAGTATCAAAGGACCTATTAGCTGCTGCGAACATTGGCGGCAAGCAGGTTGGTGTTCCATCAACAGCTGAAGCTTTCGGTCTTCTATACAACAAATCTGTTCTAGATAAGGCTGGCGTTGATCCTAAGAAAATCAAGACACGTTCAGACCTAGAAGCAGCATTTAAGAAGGTACAAGCATCAGGTACAGGAGCGGTTCGCTTCTCAGCTATCTGGTGGTCACTTGGTGCACACTTCTCAAATATCTATTTCACAAACGCAGCTAAGACTCAAGAAGGACGTCTAAAAGTTCTTGATGCAATGGCTGACGGTTCAAAGAACCTAATGGCAGATCCAGTGTTCAAGAACTATCTTGCAACATTTGAATTGCTAAAGAAGTACAACCAAGCAAAGCCAAATACAACTGACACCGAATACGATGCATCAGTTGCAGACCTTGCTTCAGGTAAGGCTGGCTTCTGGTTCATGGGTAACTGGGCAGAACCAAACTTGCTACAGGCTTCACCAAATACAAACTTCGGCATCATGCCACTACCAATCAGCGATACCGCTGGTACATACGGAAATGATTCAATTTCTGTAGGTATTCCTGGCTACTTCATGATCGATGCAAAGCAGTCAACAAAGGAAGAGCGCGCAGGCGCAGTTGACTTCCTAACTTGGCTATACACATCAGCTAAGGGTCAGAAGTTTGTTGCTGGTCCAATCGAAGAAGGCGGAATGAACTTCATCCCTGTTTACAAGGGCTTCAAGGTTCAGCCAAAGACATTCATGGCTAAGGAAATCTCAAGCTATGTTGTTGGTGGAAAGACACTTTCTTGGATGAACACCTACTACCCAGCAGGTGGACAGGACAAGTACGGCGCATCAGGTCAGAAGTTAATGACTGACACCATCACAGGTGAGCAGTATGCAACTGAACTACAAGATGCATGGAAGGGCTCCGTCAAGACCTGGCGTGGCGTTGCGAAGTAATTCGTAATCCTTTCGATTAGTTAATTAGTCGAGGTCATCCTGGGGTTTATTCCTCAGGGTGACCTCGCTAGTATTTATAGGTATTTTTAAGTAGCAAAGCATTAGCAAAGGTAATCAAGATGCATTCAAGACACGGCCTCAGAAGATTTGGAATGTTTGCCGCAATACCGCTTGCGGTTTTCTCGGTGGTTTTGATTTATCCATTTGCACAAGGCCTTTTCTTAACTTTTACAAACTGGGATGGTTTTGAATACGACAAGTTTGCTGGAATTAGTAATTACACAAAATCATTCAAAGATCCAGAATTCTGGTCAACCTTAGTATTCACGGCAAAGTTTGTAGTGGTTTCGCTAGTTTTAGTAAATGTGGTCGCATTTGGCATCGCACTTTTAGTGACTGCAAAACTTCGCAGCTCAAATATTTTCAGAACTTTTTTCTTTGTACCAAATTTAATTGGTGGCGTGGTACTCGGCGTTATTTGGCAATTTATTTTCAATACCGCGCTAGTTTCATTGGCAACAAAATTTAGTTGGCCCTTTTTTACCGAATCGTGGCTAAATCAAACCGGCACGGCTTTCTGGGCGCTGATTATTGTGACCGTCTGGCAGATGTCTGGTTACATGATGATTATTTACATTACGGGTTTAATAAGTATCGAACACGATGTGCTTGAAGCTGCCACGGTCGACGGCGCTTCACCTCTTAGAACATTACTTGCCATCAAAATTCCATTAATGGCGCAGGCTTTTACAATCTCGCTCTTCTTAACTCTGCGCGGCGGATTTATGGCCTATGACGTAAACGTAGCACTCACTGGCGGTGGCCCATTCCGCACCACCGAATTGATTTCTATGCATATTTTCCAAGATGCATTCGCTTTCGGAAATTTCGGAACTGGCCAATCTAAAGCCGTTGTGATGTTCTTGATTGTGTCTATCGCCGCTCTTGTCCAAGTTTCAATTAGCAAGCGATATGAGGTGCAGCGATGAGCCAGACTCGTAAATTAACCAAACAAATAATTTTTACTGTTGGATTAATCCTCTCTGTCTCTTACTTCCTGCCATTCGTTTTGGTATTTATTAATGCCTTTAAAGGTAAATATGAAATTTTGGCAGATCCTCTTTCATGGCCAAAAGTTGCTACCTGGGATAACTTCCAGCAAGCCATGGAGAAGATGAATTTCTTCAGATCTCTAACAAATTCCATAATTATCACGGTTATAAGTGTTTCGATTTTGATTGTCTTCTCTTCAATGCTTGCGTATTACCTTGCTCGCACCAAGACAAAATTATCTAAATTTATTTTCTTGGTATTGGTGGCTTCAATGATTGTGCCTTTCCAAGCTTTGATGATTCCATTTATGTCAATATTTGCACAATTTGTATCCTTAAATAACCGAGCCGCTTTAATATTCTTCTACCTTGGTTTTGGTGTTGCATTATCAACATTTTTGTATCACGGATTTATTTCCAAGATTCCAACAGAGTTAGATGAAGCTGCCGCAGTAGACGGTGCTACAGATTTTGTAATTTTCTGGCGAATTATTTTCCCAATGCTTCGCCCAATCACAGCTACCGTAGCAATCGTTAATTCTCTTTGGATCTGGAATGATTTCTTGTTACCAAGACTTGTACTTACACAAGAGACTCAGACTCTGCCGCTTTCTACCTATCTTTTCTATGGTCAGTATTCAACTGAATATGGCCAAGCAATGGCAGGTCTGCTCCTTGCGGTACTTCCAATCATCATCTTCTACTTAATCCTGCAGAAGCAATTCATTTCAGGTATATCCCAAGGCGCGGTTAAATAGTTAAACTGCCTGCGTGCATATTCATCTAAAAAACGGCGGCACCTCGCTGGTATTTAACTTCGCGGAAGAGACCATTGAGATCTCTCATTGGGGTGCGGAGTTAGCTGAAGTAACTGATGAATCTTTAAAGATCACCAAGCGCGCAGTTGCGCACGGTGATTTAGATGTAAATCCACGTAATTTAGCGTTACGCGAACATAGTCGCGGTTGGCGCGGACATCCCGCGCTACGCGGCCACCGAAGTGGTAAATCTGTATCAAATCATTTTATTTTAACTTCGCACCAAGCAACTAAAGATTCATTAACTGCAAATTTCGAAGATAAATTAGCGGGCCTTGCAATTACCATTGAATATAAATTAGATAGCCACGGAATTTTAAGTATTCAAAGTTCGCTTACCAATATTGCAGATGGTGATTATCAATTAGAACACCTACTTACCTGGCTGCCGTTACCGCAACAAGCAAATCAAGTATTAGATTTCTTTGGTCGCTGGACTAAAGAGCGCCAAGCACAGCGTCGAGATATCGCATATGGACTTACATCGCGCGAAATTTACGAAGGTCGCACCGGTCACGATTACACCATTACTCAAATTGCTCTAAACAAAGGCACCGATTTCCAAAACGGCGAAGCTTGGTCAATGGGAGTTGCTTGGAGTGGCAACAATATTCATCATGTTGAAAAGTTAGTTGATGACAATATTTCAATTGGTGCTGGCGAATTATTGCTACCTGGCGAAATTATTCTTGCTAAAGGTGAAAGCTATAAATCACCAAAGATTATTGCGTCGTATTCCGCAGAAGGTTTAGATGGCATCACTAATCGCCACTATGCACATATCCGCGCCCGCGATAACCATCCAAAGAAGGCGCGACCACTTACCTTAAATATGTGGGAAGCGGTTTATTTTGATCATAACTTTGAAAAGCTTTCTAAGATTGTAAATAAAGCAGCAGAGATTGGCGTCGAACGAGTTGTATTAGATGACGGCTGGTTCGGTGCTCGTCGTGATGATCGCCAAGGCCTTGGCGATTGGGTGGTGAGCAAAGAGATCTGGCCTAATGGGCTAAAACCGCTTGCGGATCTAGTTAATTCAAAAGGCATGGAATTTGGCCTCTGGTTTGAAGGCGAGATGCTCCAATTAGATTCCGATATTTATCGCGCCCATCCAGATTGGTTATTACAAGAACCAGGTCGCATGCCGATCACCGGCCGCAGACAACAAGTTATTGATTTAACCAAAGCCGATGCTTTTAGCCATGTATTAGAGCAAGTCGATGCAGTTTTGAAATCATGCAAGATTTCTTATATTAAATGGGATCACAATCGTTCGATTTCAGATCCAATTAGCGATGGCCGCCCAGCTGTACATAATCAAACTCTTGCAATTTATAAAATGTTTGATGAATTAAAACGCCGTAATCCAGGTTTAGAGATTGAAAGTTGCAGCTCTGGCGGTGGACGTGTTGATTTAGGAATGATCGAACATACAGATCGGTTCTGGACTTCAGATCAAAACGATCCACTAGAGCGACAGAGTATTCAACGTTGGAGCGCGATGGTAATTCCACCAGAGCTACTTGGAACTCACGTTGGTCCAACACATGGCCACCAAACTCATCGCACCGCCGATATTTCATTTAGAGTTTTAAATGCGCTCTTTGGCCATGCCGGAATTGAATGGAACATTCTGGAAGCAACTGAACATGAAATTGCCACACTTAAGAGCTTCATTAATTTTTATAAAGCAAATCGCGCGCTTCTACATTCAGGAAATATCGCTCGTTCTGATGTCGGCAATGGATATCTATACGGAACTATTGCGCAAGATAAGTCAGAAGCGCTCTTTACCTACATGCAACTTACAACTACCGAAGGTTTTGCACCTTTAGTTGCACACCTACATGGTTTAGATCCAAAGCGTCGCTACAAAGTTAAAGTTGTTGAAGAGTTATCTGCCAACGATTATCTGCAAAAGAGTTTCCCGGGTTGGTGGCCAGAGGTCGTCGCAACTGGCGCCGAACTCTCCAAAATCGGCCTTGAGATGGCAGTGCTTCGCCCAGAGCAAGGGCTGATGCTCCACCTTAAATCTCTTTCTTAAATCTCTTTGAAATCACCCCAAACTGACCATTCCACGCTAAAAAACTTGGAAAAACTGGGCAAAGTCCCTAGAAAAACCTTCATAACAGGCGTAGTTTCGCCTCACTAGTTTTACTCAATCGACCTAGGAAATTAGACGTAGCTAGTAGAAAAGGAAGTTCAATGACGAACGAAAAAGACGTTTCACGACGTTCCGTTCTAAAAGGCGCAGCAGTTGGTGGCGTCGGCCTTGCAGCAGGTGCAGGTTTACTTGCAGGTTGCAGCAGCAAGAATGAAGATCCAGTTACCTTCACAGTTCGCGGTACCAGCGAATCAGGTATCAAGATTGCACAAGCAGTTAATGATGCTTACACAGCGAAGACTGGAATTAAAGTTACACAGCAAGCAGTGGAATCAGATCCATTCCAGAATGGTATTTCTCAATACCTACAAGGAACACCTGATGACGTATTCGGTTGGATGGCTGGATGGCGCACAAACTTCCGTGCATCACAAGGTCTACTTCATGATGTTTCAGATAACATCAAGAACCTTGGCGATCAGCTAACTTCTGCAGTTATTCAAGGTGCAACAAATCCTGAAGATAGCAAGCAGTACATCATTCCTACTACTTACTACCCATGGGGTCTTCACTATCGCAAGTCAACCATGCAAGAAATCGGACAAGATCCAGAGAATATTGCTACATGGGATGACTTGATGAAGATCATGGAAGCAACAAAGAAGAAGGGCCTAGTCGCTTACCCAATGGGTAACAAGGGCGGTTGGGAAGCAATGGGTACATTCGACGTAATCAACGCACGCGTTAATGGTTACCAGTACCACATCGATCTTCTAAATGGAAAAGCAAAGTGGTCAGATGCAAAGACACTTGAAACATTCAAGCACTTTGCAATGCTAGTTCCATACATGAATCCAAATAAGAATGACATCGAATGGGATGGCATGCGCGATCTTCTTCTACAGAAGAAGGCTGGCGTAATGATGATGGGTTCATGGTTCGCTAACGACTTCTTAGCTCAGTCACAAGCTGACTATGACGATCTATGGCTAGTTCCATTCCCAGAAATCAATCCAGAGTTCAAGCGCGATTCAATCGATGCTCCTCTTGATGGTATCTGCGTATCTGCAAATGGCGCTAACCCAGAAGGTGGCGCAGCTCTTGCAGAGTTCTGGGGTTCTGAAGAAGGTATGGTTGCAGCACAAGGTGCTGGCGATACTTCACTTTATGTAAACACCAAGATGGATACATCAGGTTACGATGCATTCAATACACAGAAGCTTGCAGTTATTGCAGAAGCAAAGAACATCATGTTCTTCCTTGATCGTGATTGCCGCAATGACTTCGCAGCAACTGTTGTTGGTCCAGCAATTCAGAACTTCTTGAAGAATCCAGCGGATATCAACAAGATCACTGAATCAATGGATGAGCAATGGGCAGCTCTACCAGCGCTATAAAGAAAAAAAGCGCTTTGTATAGTTGGTATTAACCACTATATTTAAGAGTATGACCACGACGGCGACGGGAAAAAATTCTCGTCGCCGTCGTGCTGCATTTAGCCGACAAGATCGCGCGACACTTACTGCATTCGTCGGTGTACCAACAGTTTTACATATCGCCCTAGTTTGGGTGCCAGCTTTAATGACTATCGGTCTCTCATTTACATATTGGAATGGTGTTCAACTTTCAAATATTCGTTGGGCCGGGCTAAATAATTACATCACCATTTTTACTAAAACCGATGTTTTCTGGGATGCACTTTGGCATAACGTAGTCTGGTTAATTTTCTTCACCGCAATTGCAACTCCACTTGGAGTATTACTTGCTTACCAAGTCGATCGCCAAATTCGTGGACATAAAATTTATGAATCAATTTATTATCTGCCAGTAGTTTTATCTCTTGCCGTTATCGGAATTATTTGGCAGTTCATGTTAGGCCCAGGTGGTTTCTTCCAAGGAATCATGGGCAAAGGAATTGAAAATGCGATCCCGATCTTTAGCGATGATCGATTTAATACTTGGGTTATCTTAGGAATCGCCTCTTGGCGCCATATCGGTTACATCATGTTGCTCTATTTAGCTGGGCTAAAGAGCGTAGATCCTTCTCTAAGAGAGGCCGCTTCAATCGATGGCGCTACCGAATGGCAAGCATTTAAGCGGGTAATTTTCCCTTCTCTTGCTTCAGTCAACACCATCGTGATCGTAATTACCGTGATCGATTCACTTCGCGCATTCGATCTGGTTTACATTATTTACGGAACTTCCACCGGTTGGCCGATCTTAGGTATGTTGGTCTTCCAAAATATTTACGGACAATCAGCATCAATGCTGGGCGCTGCCTATGCGGTAGTCCTCTTAATTTTGAGTATTACTCCAATCATTTTCTACTTACGCACTGTATTTAAGGAAGATAAATAATGGCTGTCGGCGATAAGAAATATAAGAATTCGCAGAAGCGTAAAGATGGCTTTATCTCTGCCTTTATCGGGTTATTTGCTTTTGTCTGGCTATTTCCAATTCTTTGGACTGTTTGGACTTCGCTTCGTCCATACCAAGACATTATTGAAAATGGCGTCTTTAGCTGGCCAGATACTTTAAATCTATTTAATTACTTCGAAGCATTCCGATTAATGAACATCATGCGCTACTTAGCCAACTCATTTATCGTGGCAATTCCTGGCGTGGTGTTAACGCTCTTCTTCGGTTCGCTACTTGCTTTCGTAGTTACTCGTTACTCATTTAAATTCAATTTATATATGTTGCTGCTTTTTACTGCCGGCAACTTGCTACCAGTGCAATTAGTTTATGCACCACTATTTAAGGTTTATATCTGGATTGGTGACTTAGTCGGCAATCGCAATATTCTTTACGATAGCTATTGGGGCTTGATTCTAATTCACGTAGCTTTCCAAGTTGGTTTTGCGACCTTCGTGCTCTCTTCATATATGAAGACGATTCCAAAAGAGATCAGCGAATCTGCAATCGTCGATGGCGCATCAGTATTTACCCATTATTGGAATGTGATCCTGCCGCTACTACGTCCACCACTTGCAGCACTTAGCGTTTTGATGACTACTTGGATTTACAACGAATTT
This sequence comes from Candidatus Nanopelagicaceae bacterium, assembly GCA_018883345.1. Taxonomy (GTDB): domain Bacteria; phylum Actinomycetota; class Actinomycetes; order Nanopelagicales; family Nanopelagicaceae; genus ZLKRG08. The sequence goes on along the minus strand of VEQG01000029.1, from coordinate 6,889 downwards.
TTCTGGGCCATTGTCTTGATGAAAACCGATGCCAAACGCCCTATTACCGCTGCTTTAGGCCGCCTACGTGGTGAATACATCACCGACTTTAATATGTTGGCAGCGGGCGCGATTTTGGCGGCGTTACCAACTTTGATCATCTTCTTTGTAATGAAGAAGCAGTTCGTATCTGGTTTAACAATTGGTTCTACTAAGGGCTAATTAAAAATTATCAAAGGAAATTAGCAATGGAGAGAATCTGGAATAGTCCAGAAACACCAGCGGTAAATCGTCTACCAATGCTCAATGTTGTGCATCCAACTACAGTTTCTTTAGATGGCACCTGGAACTTTCAATTACTAGCAAACCCAGATGCACCGCTTGGTAGTTGGCGCAAGATTCCGGTACCGGGCCTTTGGACCATGATTGATGGCGAACAACCTTTTGGCGATAAGCCAATTTATACAAATACTCAGATGCCTTGGGATCACTTTGCACCAACGGTCCCAGAAGATAATCCAACCGGAATTTACGAACGCATCTTCACAATCAGCGATAACTTGGCGCATAAACGAGTAGTGCTACATATTGGCGCAACTGAATCAGTTCACGTTCTTTATATAAATGGCCAAGAAGTTGGTGCAGGTAAAGATTCACATCTGGCATCCGAATACGACATCACCAAGTTTGTTAAAGCTGGCGATAACACAGTTCGGATCAAAGTAATCAAATGGTCTGATGCCACATACATTGAAGATCAAGATCAATGGTGGCATGGTGGAATTTCGCGCAGCATCAAGTTGTATTTCACCGATAAAGTATTTATTGAACGCCTCTATACAACTCCAACGCTTCTGCCAGGTAATAAAAGAGGCAAATTAAGTATTCGTACCAATATCAATTCGATTGATAATGAGAACTTTGTAAATTACAAATTAAAAGTCGTAGTTACTAAAGGCAAAAAGAGTGTTGCCACCAAGGCGGTACAAGTAATTCAAAAAGGCGCCCCAAAGTGGACTGAGAAAACTTTAGAAGAATTTGAAGCCGGCGAAGCTTTCTTTCAGGCCACTTATTGGGATGGCAAAATGCCGCAAAAAGAGCGCGATGCTTGGCAAGCCACCGAACCAATCATTCCTGGCCCACTGGAATTTGATATCGAACTTCCTGTTGAAGCGTGGTCTGCTGAGACTCCCAATATCTATCAGGTGGAGTACATCATCTCTGACCCAAAGGGCAAAGTAGTCCAAACTGCAACGCAAAAAGTTGGTTTCCGCCGCATTGAAATTAAAGATCATCAAGTTTTAGTTAATGGTCAACCAGTAATTTTCTACGGCATTAATCGCCATGATTTTAATAAGCGCACCGGCCGCGTAATTAGTAAAGAAGATTACCGCGCCGATTTACTGGCGCTTAAGGCAAATAACTTTAATGCAATCCGCACTTCGCACTACCCAAATGATCCAAATTTTATGGATCTCTGCGATGAGCTTGGTTTCTATGTAGTTGATGAAGCCAACGTAGAATCCCATGCCTTTCAAAATCAGCTCTGTGATGATCAAAAGTATTTAATACAAATCGTCGATCGCATTGCACGTTTAGTCCAGCGCGATATTCATCATGCCTCTGCAATTTTCTGGTCACTTGGAAATGAATCTGGCGCTGGTTCTAATCATCGCGCGGCTGCAGCATACCTTCGCGCTTTTGATCCAACTCGCCCGCTTCATTATGAAGGTGCAATCCGTGGCGATTGGACCGCTAACTTTGATTTATCTGATGTGGTCTGCCCGATGTATCCAAATATTGGTGCAATTGAAAATTATGCAAAAGCAATCAAGAGTGGAAAACGTAAATCTGAAACTCGACGACCATTGATTCTCTGCGAATATAGCCATGCAATGGGAAATTCCAATGGCACCATAAAAGAGTATTGGGATGTCATCCATAAATATAAAGGTTTGCAAGGTGGCTTTATCTGGGAGATGTGGGATCACGGACTTGATCAAACACTTGCCGATGGCACCAAGCGCAGCGCTTACGGCGGAAATTACGGCGAGAAGAAACACGATGGCAACTTTGTTTGCGATGGCATGTTCTTTCCAGATCGCACCCCAAAACCTGCGATGGCAGAATTTAAATACATTGCAGCACCTGTGTTTATCAGGAACGCCCGAAGCGGCAACGGTAGCAAGCGCCCAGCGGAAAAACGTGATGCTAATGGGACCTTAATTGGTGGCACCAAATATGAAGTATTTAATAAGAACTTCTTCATTGATTTAAGCGGCTACAAGCTTCGCTATGAAATCACCGCAGATGGCCTACCAAAGGCAAGCGGTTCAATTAAGTTGCCAGCAATTAAGCCACGCAAAGCGGGGTTAATCAGCATCCCTGCAACTGCGCTAAAAGTTGAAGGAGCTGGCGAGCGATTCTTAACTTTCTTCTTAGAAGATAAGAGTGGCCATGAAGTGGCTTGGGAACAATTTGCACTCAAAGCAGTTACTTCAACAAAACCAAAGATTGCTAAAGTTGTTAGCGATGGACTGATCGGTTTTGATTTAGCAAAGATTGTAGATAAGCAAGGTAATTTAAATCTGCCAGATCAAGTTGTAGCTCCGCAATTAACTTTATGGCGCGCACCAACTGATAACGATGCAATTGGTAAATCTGCACATTATTGGAATATGTGGGGCTTGCGCGATTTGCGATGTGCTTCAAGTAAGGTAACTAAACAAGGTAAAAGCTTACTAATCACTAAAACCTGGAAGACCAGCAAAGGTATTTCAGTTAAGCATCTTCAAAAGGTAGAAGTTGTAGCTGGCCAAATTAAAGTCACCGAAACAGTTACTCTGCCAAAACAACTTCATGATGTGGCAAGAGTCGGTATTAACTTTGAATTAAATAGCGCGTTAGAAAATTACGAATACTTTGGTGTTGGTCCACATGAGACTGTGCCAGATCGCGCACTTGGCAAAGTGGGCCGTTACTTTGGAAAAGTTGAAGATCAATTAACTGGTTACATTAAGCCACAAGAATGTGGCGGCCACTTAGGTATCCGCTGGTTTGAACTTCGCAATAACCAGAACCGCGGGATTCGTATTGAATTAGATAAACCACGGATGGTCACCGTATTACCGGTAACTTCAAATGCACTTGCCGATGCCACCCATAATGTTTACGTAAAACGTAGCGGCACCACCGTCGTCACAATTGACGCGGCCCACCGCGGAGTCGGCACCGCCTCCTGCGGCCCAGACACCCTAGATAGCTACAAAGTAAAGCCAGGCGTACATAAATTCACCTGGTCAGTAAGCGCTATCTAAATCGAAGAAATAACGGGTGCTTCAACAGAGCTCGTACCTTTTCTTTTATAGGTAACCGATCAACTGGATTCAGATACATTGCAGTAGCTGGGTAATTGTAAATAATTATCTGATTTGGTTTCTTCGCCAATTGAGCGTTACAAACCGCCTTAGTAATTTCAAAGAATAATTCACTTTGCGGATTATTGTCTTTGAATAGTGAATCGTAAATGACCATATCTGACACACTTAATTCATTCGCAAACGTGTAAGTGATGCTTAAGCAGCGGTTAGCTGTTGTAAAAGTGATTGATATATTATTTACATTAACTTTAGCTGACTTTTCAATTAGTAGCTGTTTCACAAGATGCTCAAACTGCTCTTTATTATCAAAAGATAATTTTGAAAATAGATCTACAGCTTTTTTATTGTGCGGGTAGGGTTTTAGGATTTTCTCCCCATGTGAAGGAAGATAATTTTTAGGTTCAAGAATGCGGGAAAGTTTCATGGATTTAATTTATGCCTAGCCACTGACAAAGCGTTAGAAAAGCATGGGGTCCTGTCCATAAATCCCCCGCAATCTCAAACGATCTATCTTCTTTCTATAAGCGGTATTTGCTAAATCATCACTTACAAGTTTCAATTGAAGGCTCTTGTGGATGAGTGATTCACGTATTTCTTCAAGCGGCTTTCTGGGTATAAGAAGATAGCGAAGCTCTGAATCAAATATTTCAGCTACTTTTATTAGAGTTGCAATTTCAATTCGACTGTTAATTTCATTATCTTCAATTACGTCTATCCGTTTTTGAGAGACATTCATTAAACGTGCTAGATCGTTCTGTGACAGGTCGAATAGATACCTATAAGTCTTTATCCACCCATGCGTTGGTTCTGTAATTAAGTAGCGCTTCAATCTTTCAAGATTGAAATTTAGAACTTGCCTTTGTCTATATTTTGAAAGCATATGAAAACTCCTTCTCAGGCGGTTGTTTAAAATACTATGGATTTTAAGTACTTGTGCGTTCTTAAAATTTGTAGTGCTTTGAGAGACTTAGGCACAAAAATGTGTTTTGTGCATGGGATGAAAGTAAATTTGAGGGGGGACATGCGCTCTCGAATCCTCCACAGACTTCATCTCCGGAACAATTTCAGGTCGCGGGGTAGTTGATTTAGATCGCTGTTAGGCCCTTTCGCTTTAGGAGGCCGTCATAGCTGGGCGCCAGACCAGCCGGGATGTGAGCAAGCCGATTTATATAAATAGACATATATATAGGTATAACTTGCCCAAGCCCCCGATTTCCCCTCATACTTACGCCGTAACGCGCTCGCAAGAGGAGAAGCGGCCAAGGTCCTAGGTCTTTAAAAAGACGCTAGCGGCTGGAAGCGATTCGCCTGATAAAACAGGAGAAGAGCGCCCAACTCCAACGAAGGAGCAATACTCATGCGAGCTTCTAGCTCACTTGTGCAAGTAACAGGTTCAAATCTGACCTACGTATATATCGTCCTCGCAATCTCATTAGCAGCACTCGGCGTCGCAGCAGCACTTCGCGCGCAGGTGTTATCTAAAGCAGAGGGCACCGAAAAGATGCGCGAAATTTCGCAAGCTGTTCAGGAAGGCGCCGCTGCATATCTGCATCGCCAATTCCAAACACTTTCAATTTTCGTCGGAATCGTTTTCGTTCTACTTTTCGCCCTACCAGGTACAACTGAAATCAAAGTTGGCCGCTCGATCTTCTTCTTAGTCGGCGCTGGCTTCTCTGCATTCGTTGGTTACCAAGGAATGTGGCTGGCAGTTCGCGCAAACGTTCGCGTTGCCGAAGCTGCACGACAGAAGTCATCAGAAGGCGCAGTGCAGATTGCATTTCGCACCGGTGGCGTCGTCGGTATGTTAACTGTTGGCCTTGGCCTAGTTGGCGCAGCAATCGTGGTTGCGATCTACAAAGAGAATGCACCAAGTGTTCTTGAAGGTTTCGGCTTCGGCGCAGCGATGCTAGCAATGTTCATGCGCGTTGGCGGCGGTATCTTTACAAAGGCTGCAGATGTCGGAGCAGACCTTGTTGGTAAAGTTGAAAAGAGTATTCCAGAAGATGACCCACGTAACGCTGCAACCATTGCAGATAACGTTGGCGATAACGTCGGTGACTGCGCAGGTATGGCAGCTGACCTATTCGAATCATATGCAGTAACACTTGTTGCAGCTCTGATTCTTGGTAAAGCAGGATTCGGCGATTCAGGTCTGATCTATCCACTAATCGTTCCTGCAATCGGAACTTTGACTGCAGTACTAGGTATCTTCTTAACTCGTATGCGCAGCACTGATAAGTCTGCAATGCAATCAATCAACCGTTCATTCTTCATGACCGCGATTGTCTCTGCTGTTCTTACTGGCCTTGCAACATTTACTTATCTACCAGCTAAATTCAGCATGCTTACTGGTCTATCTGATGAAGCAATCGCTGCAGCAGGAGATGCAAACCCACGCGTACTTGCTTGGGGCGCAGTATTAATCGGAATCGTTTTAGCAGCCGCAATTCAGCTACTAACCGGCTTCTTTACTGAAGTTGGCAAGCGTCCAGTTAACGACGTTGCTGCATCATCAAAGACTGGCGCCGCAACCGTAATTCTCTCTGGTATCTCCGTTGGTTTTGAATCAGCCGTTTACAGTGCGCTCTTAATTGCAGCAGCAGTATTCGGTGCATTCTCATTAGGCCAAGGCGTAATTACATTATCCCTATTAGCAATCGCGCTCGCAGGTACTGGTCTTCTAACCACTGTTGGCGTTATCGTTGCAATGGATACGTTTGGTCCAATCTCAGATAACGCGCAAGGCATTGCAGAAATGTCAGGCGACGTAAAGGGCGAAGGCGCACAGATCCTTACCTCACTAGATGCAGTTGGTAATACCACCAAGGCGATTACCAAAGGTATTGCAATCGCAACTGCAGTTCTTGCAGCTACAGCTCTCTTCGGTGCATTTACAGATGCAATCAAAGAAGCAGTTCTTACTGCAGGTAAGAATGCAACTGACCTAGCAGAACAATTCCAAGGCGTATTAAACGTTGCAGATCCACGTAACCTTGTTGGTCTAATCATCGGCGCTGCAGTTGTATTTATGTTCTCTGGTCTTGCAATCAATGCAGTATCTCGCGCAGCTGGTGCAGTGGTTGTCGAAGTTCGTCACCAGTTTGAAAAGCACCCTGGCATCATGAAGGGCACTGAAAAGCCTGAGTACGGCGCAGTTGTTGATATCTGTACTCGTGATTCACTCCGCGAATTAGCTGTTCCTGGCGTGCTTGCAGTTATGGCGCCAATTGCAGTTGGTTTCGGTCTTGGCGTTGGCGCACTTGGTGCATACCTTGCTGGCGCAATCGCAACCGGTACTTTGATGGCTGTTTTCCTTGCTAACTCAGGTGGCGCATGGGATAACGCTAAGAAGATGGTTGAAGATGGCAACCACGGTGGCAAGAACTCTGATGCACACGCTGCAACAGTTGTTGGCGACACCGTTGGCGATCCTTACAAGGACACCGCAGGCCCTGCAATCAACCCATTGATCAAGGTTATGAACTTGGTTGGTCTATTGGTTACTCCACTTATCGTGAAGCTATCACTAG
>VEQG01000044.1 GCA_018883345.1 Candidatus Nanopelagicaceae bacterium | reverse complement strand
GTGCATGTCATACGCACACCGCGTAACGTGGGTGAACTCTCCCCTATTCTTCATACGATACCAGTGCAATTGTTGGCTTACCACGCCGCTTTGCTCAAGGGAACGGACGTAGATAAGCCGAGAAATCTCGCGAAGAGCGTGACGGTGGAATAGTTTGTTAGCTTATCCACCAAGTGTGTTTGCAAATAATAGAGTTGTATCCTTAATAATAAAGTAGGAACCTTCATAATAAAGTTGAATCGTAATCTATTTAGTATGATTGTTACATTTATTAGCTTTATGGATACTGTCTTAATTGAATTAACTTAATCTTATGCTCACCGCAGAACTCATTTTTCAGCAAGCTGGTTTAAAAAGCACGACCTCTCGCTTAGAGGTAACGGCAGTTCTTGCTAAAAGTAGCCATCCATTAACGCATCAAGATATTCTTAAACAGCTTCCTGACAGCTTTGATAGAGTAACGCTGTACCGTGTGCTTGATTGGCTTCTACAGAATGAAGTCATCCATAGAATCGCTGGTGAAGATTGTGTTTGGCGTTTTCATCTTAATGCGAGCGAAAGCAGAAACAGTCGATATAGTAAAAGCAAAACGGTATCTAAAAACAAAGCACTTACCCAGCATTCTCATGCGCACTTTCAATGCAGCAGTTGTGGTAAAGTATTTTGCTTAGATAATGTGCATCCAAAATTAACCAATGATGTACCTGCTGACCTTATCGTTGACTCCATCGAACTCAATATTAAGGGCAAGTGCATAAACTGCCAAAATTAGCCATCAAGTCCTTCTCCCTAGCTTTTAGCTAAATCCTAAAGTGTCACTCCAAGCATGCAACTTTGTTGCATATATTGATTTAAAGCTTTAATATGCAACTTAGTTGCATATTAAGTTGCATTCAATCAATGAATCTCAAGGAATTATTGTGGAGCAAACCGTTACGTCACAGCAGTCTAGGTCAGAGCCAAATAAAAAACTTCCAGTGACCGTTCTATCTGGGTTCTTGGGCGCAGGTAAAACCACTTTATTGAATCACATATTGAATAACCGCGAGGGGTTACGCGTGGCGGTGATTGTGAATGACATGAGCGAAGTGAATATCGACGCACAACTGGTGCGCGAAGGCGGCGCGGAGCTCTCGCGGCAAGAAGAAAAAATGGTGGAAATGAGCAACGGCTGCATTTGCTGCACGCTGCGCGAGGATTTGCTTGTGGAAATCACGCGCCTTGCCAAAGAAAATCGCTTTGATTATCTGCTGATAGAAACCACCGGCATTGCCGAGCCGCTGCCGATTGCGGAAACTTTTACCTTTGAAGACGAAGACGGCGTTTCGCTCAACCATGTGGCCAAGCTAGATACCATGGTGACAGTGGTGGATGGCTACAACTTTCTCAAAGATTACAGCAGCCAGGATTATCTAGCCGACCGCGGCGAGACGGCGGGCGAGGAAGACGAGCGCACCGTGGTGGATTTGCTGGTGGAGCAAATCGAGTTTTGCGATGTGTTGGTGCTCAATAAAACTGATTTGATGACGGAAGCGGAAATCGCGCAACTTGAAGGCATTTTAAAAAGCCTCAACCCGCGTGCGCACATGATCAAAAGCAGTTTTGGCAAAATTCCTCTCAAGCAAATTTTAAACACTGGCCTGTTTGATTTTGACGCCGCCGCCAACGCGCCCGGTTGGCTTAAAGAGCTGCGCGGTGAACACACGCCGGAAACCGAAGAATACGGCATTGCAAGCTTTGTGTATCGCGCCAGAGCGCCCTTTCATCCGCAGCGTTTGTGGCAATGGTTTAACACCGAATGGCCGGGCGTAATTCGCTCCAAAGGCCATTTTTGGCTGGCCTCGCGGCCAGAATTTTGCGGCAACTGGTCGCAAGCCGGCGCGGTTTCGCGCACAGAACTAGCGGGCATGTGGTGGGCTGCCACGCCCAGCGCCTATTGGCCGCAGGACGAAGAAGACTTATTGCGCATCCGCGCACGCTGGCAAGCGCCGTTTGGCGATAGGCAGCAGGAAATCGTCATTATCGGCATGGCCATGGATAAAGCCAAAATCATTGCAGGTTTTGATGCCTGCCTGCTAAACGACGAGGAATTGGCACGCGGCGAGGCAAGCTGGATGCGCCTTCCAGACCCGTTTCCCGAATGGGGCGTAATGCAAGAGGCAGAAAATGCCGCTTGAAAAAATTGAACGAATACTTAAAAATCTTTTAAATTAAGAAAGGTATAAATGTTGCTGGTAAGGTATGGTTTCAGCATGCAGAACCAATGATGAGCATTCGGGAAATGAAGATCGAGAGTGATCAATATGACAGCATAATTACATTATTAATTTTGCCTTCAGTTGCCGATGTCTGGCCTTTACGTTTTAACGATTTTGATTAGGATACAACTTTATTATGGGCGGTTTCAAGGTTGAAGTGCAAAAAGTGCAGCATGATGCTGCCTAAAATCAAATGCATCTGGTGTAAACAACTCAGCAGGGCATTTGAAACCCAAAGATTTGCGTGGTCTGGTGTTCAATTTCCATGCAATCGCATCTAACTCTTCTTGGCTGAACACGCTTAAATCCTCGCCTTTCGGCAGGTACTGACGTAGCAATCCATTGGTGTTCTCGTTAATCCCACGTTGCCATGGACTATGTGGGTCCGCAAAGTATACTTTAACGCCTGTGTTTTCTGTGAGTTGCGCATGCTTTGCCATTTCCCGTCCTTGATCATACGTCATCGATAATCGCTTCTGTGCCTCAATCCGATTCAATACATGACTGAAACCATTTACCGCTGATTCAGCCGTCGCCTTTTCCATCTTTGCCAATACTGTAAACAGTGTCGTTCTTTCTACAATCGTACCAACCGCTGTGCGGTTGCCTTTGCCTTTAATCAAATCACCTTCCCAGTGCCCTGGGATTAAACGCTCGTCGACTTCTGGTGGCCTTTCATGGATGCTGACCATATCAGGTATCTGGCCACGCCTATCTTCACCACGCGCTCTAGGTCTGCGTTTCGCATGCCCAAAACGCAACCAACCTATCACTTCTGTACGTAATTCTCCACGTGGCATTAAGTAAATGGCGCTGTAGATGGTCTCATGCGAAACCTGCAAGTGAGGATGGTCTGCGTTCACAGTTTTAAGTGTGCCAGCAATTTGCTCTGGTGAGTAGCCCAATCTTAAATATTCCATGACCGCATGCCATAGTTTATTTCCAACCTGCAAACGTCTTTCAACCCTAGGCTTGGCTGACAAACCATCGGCTCTTTCTTGCGCCAATGCTGCACGATACTTTCCTGCAATCGCAGGCCGACCTCGGCTACGCTTATCTTTTTCTTTCACCCAGCCATTGCGGCGCAGCTCTCGGCTAATCGTCGAAACAGACCTGCCCAATCCAACCGCAATCCAACTAGGCTTAAAACCTAATGTTAACTGCGCTTGTATAACACTTCGTTCTTCAATACTTAATTGTTTGTAATTTCCCATG
>VEQG01000028.1 GCA_018883345.1 Candidatus Nanopelagicaceae bacterium | reverse complement strand
GACCATGACAGATCAAGTTCTACTTGAACAAACACCGTTACGCGCTGTAGATCGCTGCGACCGTTGTGGCGCACAGGCGTATGTTCGTGCAACTCTTCTAAGCGGCGGCGAACTTTTATTCTGCGGTCACCACGCAAAGGAATATGCAGAGAAGCTAAAGAGCGTTGCTGCGAATATTCAAGACGAAACTTCAAAAATCAACTAATTTTATTTAGCTACAAAGCTAACTTCACCAACACCTGTAATTTCAACGCGGTACTTCCCTGCCTGCATTGCGATACCGGAAGTTGCTGAACCGCTGAAAATAATAGACCCGGCTGGCAAGACCACTCCTGCATTTGAAAGTTTTTCAGATGCATTTACCACTGCTTGCCAAGGATTGCCGGCGATAGCAGTGGTGGACACCTTCTGATTTAAGCTCTCATTGACGAAGATTGAAATTTCTGACGACGTCAGATCGTGGGACTTAGCCGCTACCCACGAGCCAATTGCAATGGCACCAGCACAGGCATTGTCTGCAATCGCATCATCAATAAATGGATCAATGGCACCATATCTACAATCAAAGACTTCTATACCTGGTGCAACATGACTTATAAAATCAAATACTTCATCTAAAGAGATTGCTCTATCAAGATCTTTGGCTAATTTAAAGACCACTTCAGCTTCAGCAAGCGGTGCAATTAAAGCACCTAAATTAAGCTCAGTTTCAATTTTCATGGCATCTGTTAAAAAGCCAAAAATTCCCTCGTAGCGCTTCTCATCTGAATCGCTCTTTAGTAGTGCGCCACCAAATTTAACGCCAATTAATTTCTCTCCTACCGCCAATCGGTTTTCGAGTGATCGCTTACGAATTTCATAAGCTCGCAAATTCCAAACCCCCACAGGAGTAATGGCTTTTGCAGTAGCTCGCGCATCTTCTAGCATTCTGGTCACAATCGATACATAGTTCGCATGAGACTTATCGCAGAATGGTTTCTCTTGAGATAGCCCGCACCCACAAAGTTTTGGGTCCGTAACTGTTTTAATTACTTTGCCTTCAGCATCTACTACTTGAAAGGTTCCCTCAACTTTGATTGAACCGCTCTTTGGGTTCTGGAATATTGGCGAGTTGGTCATAGCAGCTTAAGTATATTCGCCAGAAAAATTGAGAGAAGGGCCTCTACGAGATAAAGTATTTCCATGCTCTCAGCATTTCACCCAACCAAACGGCTTCTAGTCGAAACTGTGGTGAATTTATTGAATACGAAAAGCCCCTCTGAAATTTTGGCCGAAGAGGTGCTAGAAATTTCAGGTGTCTCAAAAGGCAGCATGTATCACCATTTTGAGGATCTACAAGATTTAGTTGAGACCGCGCAAATTTATAGATATTCAAAATGGATTGATGCCTCGATTGAATTTTTAACCAATAATGTTGCGACTGCACGTTCGAAAGAAGAGCTAAGAGAAGCGCTAAAAGTGCTGACAGTTGTCACCCAGACCGATGAGCGAAAAGCCGCTCGCACCGAAAGAGCGCTTGCCTTGGCAGCCTGTTTTGAAAATCCACGAATGGCTAAACAGATGGGTCATGAAAGTCAACGAATGACTGATGCAATTACAGATGTGGTCGAAGATTTAAAGAATAAAGAATTTATCAATTCAGATGTAAACGCTAAAGCTGCAGCTACTTGGATTCAGGCTTATACCCTGGGAAAACTAGTGAATGATTACAACCCGACTGGCGTCACGGAAAATGAATGGGTTGATTTCATAATGTCGATTGTGGACACTAGATTTATGGCTAAATTAAAAAACCGCTCAAATGAGCGGCTTTTTTATTTAACTCTTTCCGGATTTAATCTAGATAATCACGGAGTACTTGGCTACGAGATGGGTGGCGTAGCTTTGACATCGTCTTAGATTCAATCTGACGGATACGTTCGCGAGTAACACCGTACACCTTACCGATTTCATCAAGAGTCTTTGGCTGACCATCGGTTAGACCAAAGCGCATCGCCACTACTCCAGCTTCGCGTTCAGACAAAGTATCCATAACTTTATGAAGCTCTTCCTGAAGCAAAGTAAAGCCAACTGCATCTGCCGGGACGATTGCTTCTGAGTCTTCGATCAAATCACCAAACTCTGAATCGCCTTCCTCGCCAAGCGGGGTGTGAAGTGAGATTGGTTCGCGACCATACTTCTGAACTTCAACTACCTTTTCAGGCGTCATATCAAGTTCTTTAGCTAGCTCTTCAGGGGTCGGTTCGCGACCTAAATCTTGCAACATCTGACGTTGTACACGTGCAAGTTTGTTAATGACTTCAACCATGTGCACCGGAATACGGATGGTGCGAGCCTGGTCAGCCATTGCACGAGTAATCGCCTGACGAATCCACCATGTTGCGTAGGTAGAGAACTTGTAACCCTTTGTGTAATCGAACTTCTCTACCGCACGAATCAAACCAAGGTTTCCTTCTTGAATGAGATCAAGAAATAACATGCCGCGGCCGGTGTAACGCTTTGCAAGTGAGACCACCAGGCGAAGGTTTGCTTCAAGTAGGTGATTCTTTGCGCGGCGACCATCTTCTGCGATCCATTCAAGTTCGCGCTTTAATTTCTTATCAAGCTTCTTTTCGGTAGCAAGCTTCTCTTCTGCAAAAAGTCCTGCCTCTACGCGAGTAGCAAGTTCCACTTCCAGCTCTGCATTTAGAAGTGCCACGCGGCCGATCTGTTTTAGGTAATCCTTTACTGGGTCAGCGGTCGCACCAGCTGTTAAAACAGTCTGCTCTGGTGGCAGTTGCTTCATTTCAGTTTGAATTGCGCGTTTAGTCTCATCAATTAAGTTGTGAACATTCTTGAATTCTTTAATTGGCGTTGCATTGATCGAATCAATCAGCGCCTTTGCGCCACGTTCAGTTAAATCAATTGAGGTGATCATCAATTCAAGTTGCTTAACGGTCAGCGGACGAGAATCTGCTTTATGTGCTGTCTTTGAAGGGTCGTTCTCTTTAGCACGAATTGCTTCATCAATAATCTGAACCGCAGCTAAGCGACCGCGAAGTTTTGCACGCTCAGAGCGCCCCTGTTCTTCTTCCTTCTCTTCATCAGAGTCACGAAGCACGAAGGTGCCTTCGCCATCATCAACCTCTTCATCAGAAAGGTTGATAACACGAGTCTCTTCCTTTGCCTCTTCCTTAACCTCATCGATATTCTCGATATTTAAATCAAGATCTTCTTCTTCAACTAATTCGACTTCTTCGCCATCAATAATTACCGTCTTTGGGGTCTTATCGCTCTTAGATTCTGTAGCGGCAGCAGTAGTAGCACTGGATACAGCGACCGGCGCTGGTTTTGGTGCGACAAGTGCTTTCTCTGAATTCTTAAGCATTCGGTACGGAGAACCAAGACCTGCTTTTTTAAGTTTCTCGGTAACTTTCGGTACTGAAATTTCTAGAGCTTTTGCTTCATCTACTAATTCTTTATCTGCCTTTTTAGGAATTCGATTTAATGAAGTAACTCCACGTGATTCTAATTCTGCTAATACGACCTTTTGGCGTTCAACTAAATCGCGAGCATCAAGAATTTGCTTAACATCAGCTGCGGTTAATTCCTTCTTTAGCGGAATCTTGACTTCTACCTTTTTCGCTGGCGCTTTTTTAACAGCCGCTTTCTTAGCCAGAGCGGTCTTCTTTACTGGGGCAGACTTTTTAGCAACAGCTTTCTTAGCTGGAGCTGCCTTCTTGGCAGGTGCCTTCTTTTTGGGCGCGCGAGTAACCACAAATTGTCCTTTTTGGATTGCTTTTTAAAGTTTTACAAACTCTTCGCTGTCTTTAGGGGTGTCGCCAGCGAGCGATTGCGATTGCGTAATTGTACTGAAAACACTCAGGCAAGCACAAAATGACGCTCTAGAAAAGCTAATCTCGCGACTGAAAAACAACTACACAGTCGCTCCGATTACTTTTCTATCGCTTAACCACCCTCAGCATGCCTGATAGCTTCCCGAAGGAGGCTTCCCATCGCATCTGATTCGACCAAAAAGCCATCGTGGCCAAAGGGCGAACTGAGCATTTCAAGCTTCGAACCGGGAGTTAGCTCGGCCAGCTCTTGCTGAAGACGTGGCGGAAAGAGGCGATCAGTATCAATTGAAACTACCATCACCGGCACTGTGATGGTGGCGAGCGCCGCTGCTACCCCGCCTCGGTCGCGACCGATGTCATGGCTATTCATAGCCTCACCCAAAATAATGTAGGTATTGGCATCAAATCTCTGCGCCAATTTGTTGGCTTGGTGATCAAGATATGACTCGACTGCAAAGCGACCCGTATCATCCCCTTGCAACTCTCGACCAAAGCGCATATCCATTTCAATTTCGGTCCTAAAGGTAAGGTGCGCAATTTTTCTGGCTATTCCCATACCAACTTCTGGGCCATTCTTTTGTTGGTAATAGTCACCATTATTGAAATTTGGATCGCTTTTGATTGCATGAACTTGAATAGAAACAGATCCAATTTGATCACCTGTTGCCACCGCAGAACTGCCAATTGTGCAGATTCCACCAATTCGCTCTGGATATTGAACCGCCCATTCCAAAGAACGCATGCCGCCAAGTGAAGGGCCACAAGCAAGTACAAATTTCTTAATTCCAAGCGCATCGCTGAAAGCAACTTCCGCGCTAACCATGTCGCGAATAGTTAATGATGGAAAACGAGAACCATAAAATTTTCCATCTGGCGCTATTGATGCCGGGCCAGTTGAACCTTGGCAACCGCCAATAACATTTGGACAAACTACAAAATATTTATCTGTATCTAATGGTTTTCCGGGTCCAACCTGATTTGGCCACCAGCTCTCGACATCAGACCAGCCGGTCCAAGCATGGTTTACCAAAATTGCATTATCTTTATTGGAATTTAATTCGCCCCAAGATTGAAATGCAATGGTCACATCAGGAATTACCTCGCCTGATTCCAGCACGATATCGCCAACTTTTATAAATTTACGATCACCTGGATCTTCACCATTAAGCCAAGCGCCAGTCACATTTGGAATTGGCAATTACTTACTCCTCGTCGCGCTTATCGAATGAAAACTTCATTCGATCTGGTCGTCACCCGGAGCACCCCACCGCGGTGGAGGGTTGCCGTCCAGTTAGCCGGGGCTTTTACCTGGAACTCGTGACCGGAGGTAAGTTTATTACAACCGTCCAGCTTGTTGAACCCGGAGCAAGAACTCCTTGGTTTCCGCTGTCTTAGGCGAGGTAAGTAATGAAGCATCTCCTCTTTCAAGAATACGGCCTTGGTAGAGGAAGCAGACTTGATCTGCAATCTGCTTTGCAAATCCCATTTCATGTGTGGCCATCACAATTGCCACACCATCATTCTTTAGCTCCCGCACTGTCTCAAGCACTTCATTTACAAGTACCGGATCAAGCGCTGAGGTAATTTCATCCAAAAGTAACAACTTGGGTTTTACCGCCATTGCCCTAATTATTGCTACGCGCTGTTGTTGTCCACCAGATAAACGGTCTGGATATTGATCAACTTTTTCTAGCAGGCCAAATTTCTTAAGCAGATCACGCGCTTCGCTTTCGGCTTGCTCTTTAGTAATTCCATGTACCATCATCGGCGCCAAGGTAATATTTTCTAGTACTGTCTTATGCGGGAATAAATTGAAAGATTGAAATACCATCCCGAGTTTTCTGCGCACAATATCTGCATCAGTCTCAACTGCAGTTATATCTTGGTCGTCGAAGAAAATCTGACCGTCATCTACTAGCTCAAGTAAGTTAATTGCACGGAGCAAAGTGGATTTTCCGCTACCAGAAGCGCCAATTAGCGCAGTC
This sequence comes from Candidatus Nanopelagicaceae bacterium, assembly GCA_018883345.1. Taxonomy (GTDB): domain Bacteria; phylum Actinomycetota; class Actinomycetes; order Nanopelagicales; family Nanopelagicaceae; genus ZLKRG08. The sequence goes on along the minus strand of VEQG01000028.1, from coordinate 9,510 downwards.
ACTGTTTTATCCGGTACTTCAAAGGAGATTTCATCAAGTACTACCAGATCATCAAAAGTCTTACGTAGTTTTTCAACGCGTAACAAACTCATGCCTGCCCCTGCGCATTCTGTGCGCTCAAACTCTTACGAAGCGAGCGATCGGTGAAGCGGGTCAAAGGAATAGTGATAAATAAAAAAAGTACTGCCGCTGTTATATAAGGGGTGTAATTAAATGATCTGGAGGTCTCAATTTGGGCCGCACGAACCGCGTCGGTAACACCTAGAATCGAAACTAGACCGGTATCTTTGATTAAAGCTACTAAATCATTTAACAAAGGTGGCGTGACTTTACGTAAGGCTTGCGGCAAGACCACATGGCGCAAGGTCTGCCAATTATTTAATCCCAACGAACGCGCTGCCGACTTTTGGGATGGGTGCACACTCAAAATTCCGCTTCTGATTACCTCGGCTACGTATGCTGAATAGGTAATTACCACTGCCAAGGTACCGAGAATCAAGACATTTGAGGTAAGGCCAGATATTTGCAAAGCGGGAATTCCAAAACCGACCAATAAAATAACAAGAATCAATGGTATCGATCTAAAGACATCCACGTATGCCGTAGCCAGAAATCTAATTGGTGCAAGCGCTGGGGATTTAGATGTTCGAACCAGCGCAATTGATAGTGCGATTGCGCCAACTAGAATCGATGCAATTACGGTTAGGAAAATATTTGTAGTAAACCCGAGAATTACTTTAGGAAGTACTTCTACGCCATAGGCCCAATCAAAGAAGGTATCTCTTAAAATCTTAAATCCAGGTGATAGCACCACAATCAAAGCCAAAGTGCCCAGCACTAGAAAACTAGAAAGTGCAGCAATTGCTCGATTCTTGCGATTCTTTCGCTTCCTGGTTTCTTGTCTTGAAATTTCCACTGAACTTGGCTGATGTGCTGCAGCTGGAAAAGCAGAAGAGGCGCCTGTTGCCAAGCGCCCCTTGCCTTTAAACATGTAGATACTTTAGAGGAAATTATGAAAGTACCGGTGCACCTGCAGTTGCTCCGAGCCACTTATCAGTGATTTGCTTAAGCGCACCGCTATCAGTGATCGCCTTTACCGCACCGTTAACACATCCGGTGATTGGGCTATCCTTCTTAAGCAGTAGTCCAAATCCAGCATCAGCCTCATCGCTACCTGCGATTTGGCCAACAATCAAACCATTTGGAACTTCAACAGCTGATAGATAGAAGCCAGTCGGTAGATCTACTACCAAGCCATCAATTTGCTTGTTCTTCAAAGCCGTGACACCTGCGGCATTATCATTGAAAACTTGAGCCTTTAGCTTCAAGATATTTTCAATGGCATCCAAAGATGTGGTTGCTACTGCCGCGCCAAGTTTTGCATTAGCTAAATCTGCAATTGATTTTGCAGTAGCAATCTTGCTCTCTTTGTAAGTAACGATTACTTGAGTTGACTTGTAGTAAGGATCTGAGAAATCAACCGCCTTCTTGCGATCCTCTGTAATTGAGAACTGCTGCAAGTTAAAGTCAAATGTCTTATCTCCTGGAGTGATTGCTGAGTCAAAGGTTGTGCGCACCCACTTAACAGCTTCGCCTTCATAGCCAAGTTCCTTGGCAACGGCTAGCGCTACTGCTGCCTCAAAGCCTTCTCCTGATTCAGGCTTATCATCAATTACCCATGGATAGTAAGCAGGTTCGCCAGTTGCAATTGTTAATACTCCGTCAGTAACTGTTGTTAGCTTTCCTGGTTCGCATGAACTTGCTGCATCATCAGCATTCGAACCGCAAGCTGTCAAAACTACCGCCGCTAGCAATAGCGGAAGCACTTTTAATTTATTCATTGTGGGGCCTTTCGAGTTGAAATCGGGCAGAAAAACTTTTAGCGAAGATTAGCAACCCAAATGAAAAGAAGCCATATGCAAGTAATTTGCATATGGCTTCTGATACCACATCTCTTTAATTTCCCTCAAGTTATCCGAAAATCGTGGCGGTCACTCGTGGGTGTAATTCCGAGCGTAGTTGAGCAAAACCTGAAGGTGGCCAACCGCTACTAAATACTCTTCTAAGCAACCTGGCCAACGAGTACTCGGGGTCATCTTCGATGGCGCGATCTAGAGCTCTATGTGCAAGTGCTCCTTCACCATTTTCATAAGCGATACTTGCAAAAACTGAAGCCACTGGTGCCACAAATTTAGGTGGGGCAATTCTCAATAAATCTCGCCACATCGCCCAATAGGAATTTATGGTCTGATCGGTGTGACAACCCAAGGCAAAATCTCTAACTTGAATTTCACTTAATCGGCCCAAAACTCTTGCCATTAAATCATAATCTTTACAGAACCCATTTTGGCTATAAAAGTCTGCTAATAAAAGGATTGATTCTGCCCCATCTCTTTGTAGTTCATTTAAATTATTTGCATCTGGATCCACCCTAAAACCGACTACTTGGGCGTTCCAGTTGAGGTCTTTCGCCAAAATCGTTGCAGAGATTGAATGAGTCAGCCCTTCAGAATCAGAAAATGGCAATACTTTTCCGCTAGCAACTTGCTCGGCTGCGATTCGAGAATTAACAAATTCTTCAATCTGATTTCCTTCAGGAGGACAGCATTTATCATCGCTGCAAAGTAGTGAGCGCCAGTGATTATTGCGCACCAACATCAACTCCCTGATTGGAATATCAAGTGATGCCACGGCATCAGCAACATTATGCAAAACTTCTGGTCCGGCAAGACTATCTGCCGGTTCGTAAGCCACAATCAAAGCACCTTCTGAGTTATCTCTCTTTAAGTGCGAGGCGAGTAATTGATATGAACCTTCCGGTGGATTTTTTGGGAAATCTATCCGCATCGCCATCTCAAGCGAATCAGATTTAACAGATATCAAAACTAAGGAATCTGTTGGATGGTAGCCAATTAAGAATGGCACCGCAGCAAGTAAATCATGTGGTGTTTTAACAGTTGTCATAGTGAGTAATCGTGGTATTTATTGGTGACAAGCGTTTTTACTTACCCACAAACTTGGTGCTAGCGCCTACTACTTTTATATCTACTGCAGTGATCTGCTTTATTTTTCCTGGAATCGGCAGCTCTACCCCGTCCACAGTGAAACTACCTTCCCAATACGATTTAACTAAAACGGTGTATGTGCCTGGCACAGAATAAGAATGTGTAATTTCAGTAGCAGGATATGGCTTACCAACTTTATCTGTAACCAAAATTGAGCCATCACCAAAAGACCAGACGGATTTAGGAGTTAAGTTAACACTGACTTTCTCACCTAGTACTCGATAATCTTTATTGAAATATGTTGGCAGATCGGTCCAGAAAATAACTGGTAATTTGGGTAATACTTTTCCATTTGGCTGGTACGCAACTTGCAAAGTAGGCAATGATTCTAAAATCTTATCGGCCAATGATTTAGTTGTGGACTTTGGCCTTGGTGTGTAGGTACGTGGTTTATAGGTGTATTTACGAGTGGCTGTAGGTTTTGGCTTGGGCGCCACAGTTGTTGCAATTCTGGGAGTTGCAGTGGCAGTTGCGCCATTTCGCTTTCCTTCTATAACCAATCGGCCATTTTCGGTATAGACGTTAATGCAAACTTTGGTAGTGCATTCGGCATTGGCAGTAGCAATTGTCATAAAACTAAAAATTGCGCTGAAGATAATTATGAAATTCATGTATTTACGCATGCCGCTAAGTTAGAGATTTATATGTACGGGCGTATTTCACTTTCCACAGATATCTTTCTCCTATGGCGGCGAGAGATGGCGATGGTTGGATTCAATGTCGCTGCGGCGGAAAACATTGGGGGTTAAATGGCGCTGCCGGATTACTTCTAATTCGCGAAAATAAGGTGATGATGCAACATCGCGCACCATGGGTTCATAACGGCGATACCTGGGGGCTACCAGGCGGTGCTCGCGATTCTCATGAAAGTATTGCAGAGGCAGCTATCCGTGAAAGCGTTGAAGAGACCGGTATTAATCCAGAGCATGTAGAGGTCCTAGCACTTTTCTCTGATGATCACACCGATTGGCGATATGACACTGTGATTGCGCGAGCAAATACAGATTTAAAGACTGAGCAGTGGAATACCGAGACTCATGACATCGGCTGGTTTGAAATTAGTGAAATTGCTACTTTGGAGTTACACCCCAGCTTTGCAAAAACTTGGCCTACTTTGAAGGATCTAGTGCAGCAGCTAATCGCTTCAGACTCTCTCTGACAACCTCTCCATCATTGGTTCGCCAAAGTGGCGGCATCGAATTTAGCAATACACTTCCGTAGCGTTTAGTAACAATTCGTGAATCCAAGATTGCTACTACTCCTCGATCTTCGACACTTCTAATTAACCGACCGGCTCCTTGTGCAAGTAATAGCGCGGCACGTGGCAGTGAAACACTCATAAAGCCACTTCCTCCTGCCGCATCCACTTCAGCACTTCGCGCAGACATCACCGGATCATCTGGTCTTGGGAAGGGAATGCGATCGATCGCCACTACGGTGCATGATGCGCCAGGCACATCTACACCTTGCCAAAGCGTCATAGTTCCAAGCAGAACTGAGGTTTCATCGCTGGCAAATTTCTCAACTAATGGTGCAACTGCATCTCCGCGCTTTTGAGTAATAATTCGAATTGGTCGCTCTGCCAATACTTTACGAAGATGGATATCTGCAGCTTCTACTGCACGCCATGAACTAAATAGCGCCAAAGTTCGACCACCTGCGGCATCAATTAATTCACCTAAATGTTCTAATACTTCAGGTGCTATTCCATCGCGACCTGGTTCTGGTAGATCCTTCGGCAGATAAAGCATTCCTTGTTGGGCAAAATCAAAGGGTGAACCAACATCTAACATCTGCACGTTTGATGGATCAATCATTCCCTCTTCTGGCTCAACGTCCTCATCGCTGCCGACTAGGAAACCAATTTGTTTTGCCATGGAATCAAAACCTCGACCAACAGTTAAAGTCGCACTCGTTGCAATCACTGGTGTTTGGCGAAGCATGTTCTGACGTAGGACATCTGAGACTGAAAGCGGTGCCAAATATAGGGTTTTAAAACTTGGCTCATACCAAAGCACCTGACCGCCTTTGCCTTTGAGCAATTTCTGCGCGGTCACGTTTACTTCATTTACTGCACCTTTTACGCGTGCACGTTCTGCTAATTCAGTGGTATCGATAATGTCATCATCTGCCTGCAAGAACTTAACAATAGCATCAGCTGTTTCGCGGACTCTTCGAACCGCTTTCTCTAACTCTTCAGGAAGCACATCTAACTTGCGATTTATTTCTGTATCGCCACGCATTATTTCGCCATAACCATCCATAGCATCTGCAAAATCATCAGAAGCGTGCATGAAGGAATCGACCATCTTATTTGGCAGCGCCTTATATTTGCGGGCCATCGCTGCGGCTCTAGAAACTCTTGGCGCAGTGAGTTCTTCAGTAACTGCTTGAGTAGTGCGATCCATAAATTCGTGCGCTTCATCGAGAATAACGAGGTCCCGCTCTGGAAGAATTGGATGTGATTCCACAACTTCCAGGGCAAGCAGAGTGTGGTTTGAGACAACTATGTCGGAATTAATCGCCTTAGCTTTGGCGTTGGCAGCAAAACATTTTGCACCGAAATTACAAACATCTGCACCAACGCATTCGCGACCACTTACTGAACTTGCCGCCCAAACACGTCGATCAACTTCGGGCGCTTCATCGCGATCGCCGCTTACGCCCGGTGTTTCCGCCCAGGCTCTTAAACGCTTGGCATCTTTCTCTAGTGAAGATACTTCAAGAAGCAGTTCGCCATCTGGGTCTGGTTCGTCAGAATTTAACTTCTGTAGACAGATGTAATTGCCAACTCCTTTATAAAGACCATACGAAATATCTCGCCCTAGCTCTTTTTCTAAGGCCGGTACTATTTTTGGTAAATCTCTTTCGACCAATTGTCGTTGTAGAGCAAGAGTTGCAGTGGCGATTAAAGTTTTCTTTCCGCTGACTATCGCGGGTACCAAATAAGCTAGAGATTTTCCGGTGCCGGTTCCGGCTTGGACCATTAAATGGCGTTGATCAATTAACGCATTGGCAACCGCTTCAGCCATTTCAATCTGGCCGGTTCGGGCTTTGCCATCGATAGCAGCAACTGCCACCTCTAGGGCTTTTCGAACCTGCGCTAAATCCATATGCAAAATCCTATCGATTTCGGGAATAGTTGAAATTTCAACTATGTTGTAAAGTATGTGACTATGGAACGGATGCCAGCGCTATACATCGGACACGGAGCACCGATGTTATTAGATGATCCTCTTTGGAGTTCGCAGCTGCGTGGGGTGGCTGCGAATTTACCAAAGCCAAAGGCAATTCTGATTGTCTCTGCTCACTGGGAATCGGAACCGGTCACTCTATCTTCCCCGGAAGCTGCGGTTCCGCTTGTTTATGACTTTGGTGGATTTGATCCTAAGTACTACCAAATGAAATACGAAACACCGGATGCAACGCAGTTAGCTAACTTGGTTACAAAGTTGATGCCCGATACGGAGAGCGTGCATCAATCTAATCGCGGCTTGGATCACGGCGCCTGGGTACCTCTAAAAGTGATGTACCCAGATGCCGATATTCCAGTACTTCAGATGTCGATGCCGACTACAAATCCAGAAGGGCTAATAAAGCTTGGTAAGCGTTTGCAATCGCTACGTGATCAAGGAGTTTTAATTATCGGTTCTGGTTTCATGACACATGGTCTGCCTTTCTTACGCGATTGGCGCATCGATGCCAACGCCCCAGGTTGGTCTTCTGATTTTGATATTTGGGCCGCCGAATCTTTAGCAAATGGCGATATTGAATCCCTAATGAAATTTAAAGAAGTTGCACCTGGTATGCCATATGCACACCCAACGGTCGAACATTTCATACCACTTTTTATTACCTTAGGTGCCGCCAGCGATTCAGAAGCGACACCAAAGACTTTAATTGATGGCTACTTTATGGGTTTGGCCAAGCGCTCAATTCTTGTGGCATAAATTATTAATTTAAACTTGAGCAGTAACGATTTTTAGATTTCTTCGCTGCATCTTTAGCTTCTCCATATATAAATGCAGGAGCTCCAGTGCGTGGATTAATTAAGGCTGGTTTAAATACATATTTGACTACTTCTCCAGTTGGCGAAATTGAAAGGATGCCAATGCCACTTTGCAGCCCACCACTACTTGAGGCGTGAAAGATCAAATTTCCTAGTGAATAATCTATTAATTTTCCATCCTTTAAAACATAAGGCTGCTGACGATGAGGGTGGCTTCCAATTACTGCAGTTGCGCCCCAAGCCAACCATTGATTTGCATCGCTCACATCGCTCTTTTGCGGGCAGTGCTTGGCCTCTACGCCCCAATGTGTATAAACAATAACTGCATCTGCTCTGCGGGCTGCGGCTTTAATGGCTAATTCGATTACTGTGGGATCCCAACCATTGGTAGTTCCCGGGCTCTCTGCTGTGGCAACGGTTTCGACGCCGCTGTTGATTTTGGCAATTCCTAAAAATGCAATTTTGGTGCCGCGTACATTAACTACTTTGGCAGTCCAAGCATCGCGGCCATTGGTACCGCCACCAATTACTGTTAACTCTCGCTCTTCTAATTTCTTTAAGGTCTCAATAAATCCTGGACGCAAATAATCACCAGCATGATTATTTCCAATATTTACGATATCTACACCTTCGGTTTTCATCCAATCTAACAAATATGGATTGCTGTTGAAGTAGAACTCTTTATCTTGATGTTCGGTACTTGTCGTAACAGCGCTCTCTAAATTAATAACCGAGATATCGGCTGATTTAATTGCTTTGGAGATATTCTTAAAAGGATTGCCGCCGTTATTGAGATAGTTTGAGATTTGATCTACGCCATGTACATCTCCGCCGAATGCGATAGTGATGTTCTGGATTTTTTTAGGAGCGGGCTGATTCTGAGCGCATGCACTTAATGAAAAGGTTAGGAGCAGGAGCATCGCCAACTTCTTCACGGACAATATTCTAGACATGAAAATAGGGTCCCAATTTCTTGGAACCCTATTTTCAATTTAGTTGATTATCAGCTGCAACCAGAAGTTGATCCGCAACCTTCACAGACGTAGCAAGCGCCAGATTGACGCATCTTTACGCCGCAAGTCATACAAAGCGGAGCATCTGATTTGATACCTGAAATCTTCTCAAGTAATTCAGTTGAAGAACCAATCGATGCAGAATCAGTGGCTGGTGCTGCTTCAATCTTGATTGCTACTGGCTTTGGAGTAACAACTGGAGCTACTGGCGCAACCGGTGTTGTTACCTGGACACCAACCTGGACTCCTTGTGCAAGTGATTCGGTATCAACTGCATCTGGTGTGTATTCACCGGTCTCAAGTGCGCGAGCGCGCTCTGATGCGGTGTAAAGACCCATTGCGGCACGATCTTCAAATGGTAGGTAATCAAGTGCCAGACGACGGAAGATGTAGTCAAGCATTGATTGCGCCATACGAACATCAGCATCATCGGTCATACCTGCTGGTTCGAAGCGAAGGTTCATGAACTTCTCTACGAAGGTCTCTAGCGGAACTCCATATTGAAGACCGATTGAGACTGCGATTGAGAAAGCATCCATAACACCGGCAAGCGTTGAACCCTGCTTACCAAGTTTTAGGAATACTTCACCGAGAGTGCCATCGTTATAAGCACCTGCAGTCATGTAACCCTCTGCGCCACCAACATTAAATGAAGTGGTACGTGATGGACGAGACTTTGGAAGACGCTTACGAACTGGAGTTGCAGTTGCTTCTACAGTTGCAGTTGCTTCCTTCTTCTCTGCCTTGCCATCAGATAGTGGCTGACCAACTTTGCAATTATCACGATAGATTGCAATTGCCTTTAGCCCAAGTTTCCAACCTTCGTAGTAAACCTCTTCTACCTGTTCGATGGTTGCATCTTCAGGAAGGTTAACGGTCTTTGAGATCGCACCAGATAGGAATGGCTGGCAAGCTGCCATCATTCGAACGTGGCCCATTGGCGCAATTGAACGCTTTCCAAGTGCGCAATCGAAGATGTCGTAGTGCTCTTGCTTTAAGCCAGGCGCATCGATTACGTGGCCATTAGCCGCGATGTATTCAACAATCGCTTCGATGGTCTCTTCGTTGTAGCCAAGTTTGCGTAGCGCTAATGGGACGGTCTGGTTAACGATCTGCATTGAACCGCCACCGACAAGCTTCTTGAACTTAACTAGTGAGAAATCTGGTTCGATGCCAGTGGTATCGCAATCCATCATCAAACCGATAGTTCCGGTTGGAGCAAGCACAGAGATCTGTGCGTTACGCCAGCCATTCTTATCGCCGATGCTCAAGCAATCATCCCAAGCCTTATTAGCTGCTGCCCATACATCTGCATCCATTGTTGCAAATGATTTTGCAGCAGATGATGCTGATGCGTGCTTACGCATTACGCGAGCATGTGGTTGTGCATTACGTGCAAAGCCATCGTAAGCACCAACAATGC
>VEQG01000043.1 GCA_018883345.1 Candidatus Nanopelagicaceae bacterium | reverse complement strand
GCGGGTGCTGGTGGTGGAGCAATTGCCGGAGTAGTTATAAGTTCCTTGAATTACGGATGGCTCTGCGCTTTTGCCTCAATACCTGTGATTACGCTTGCGCTTTGGTCAGCTTCTTTCAGATCTTTCGAAAGCCCATAAATCAAGATCATCCAGATTAATCACATCCATTTTATTTACAGCCATTATGTCTGCAATTTGAGCGCGATGTTCAGTTGCATGGTGCACAAATTGCGCAACAACTGAATTTGATAGGTAAGAGACGGTTTCGCCATATCGAACAAAGGTAAGCATCTCTTCGGGCATATCTAAGAACTCAAGGATTTTCTGATCATTAAATAGGGATTTAGCTGCCAAATCCTTCATGCCTTGAGAATTAAGTGGGAATTCGGTCTCTTCCGGAGCGCTTTTCTTCTCTAGCCTTGAAATCAATCGACCTTGCGCAATCACAATGTGATTAGCAATTTTTCCTACGGTCCATTCTGGGTTCCATGCTGAAAATGAAAGCGCAGCCTCAGGCAAAGTTGATAGCTGTGTGAAAAGTTGGTTATTAGCCCATGCCATATGGCGAAAGAGCCTAGAAAGCGTTACATCACTCATTGGGGAAGTGTATGACGCAGGTCAAGAGTAGCTAGAATTAGCGGAGCAAAATTCCATAAATGAAAGTGGGCAATAGGTGCAAGCATCAGTTGATAATCAACTTAAGGTACTGCGCCTTGCCGAACTGGATCTACAAACTGCAGCACTTAATCAAAAAACCCGAACCCTTCCTGAAGCAATCGCGCATCATGAATTTACGCTTGAATTTGAAAAGTACCGAGACCTCAGAATTGCAGCGGAGACTGAGCTCAGCGATTTAAGTGGAGAAATAAATCGTGCCGAAAGTGACGTTGAGCAAGTCGCAAAACGAATTGAAAAAGATGAAGCTCGTTTAAATGCGGGGCAGGGAACTCCAAAAGAGTTAGAGCAAACTCAACACGAATTAATTTCTCTCAATGCCAGACGTGCAGAACTTGAAGAAGTTGAATTAGAAGTGATGGTTAGAGCTGAAGGCATTAAAGATCGAATCAAAGAGTTAAGCGCATCAGAGGCAGAATTCATTTCGAAATTAGAGGCAGCAGCAGTTGCAAGAGATGCTGCGCTTGTAGTCATCAATAACGATCTCAAGTTAATCGCCGACGAAAGAGCGGAACTTTTTCCAACTATAGATAAAGCATTGACTGATTTGTATGAGAAATTTGGTGCAGCTAAATTGAAAAATGGGCAATGCACTGGTTGCAACCTAGCTATTAATGCAGGCGATTTAAGTAAATTGAATGCATTGCCTGCCGAAGAAGTTGCGCGATGTGAAGAATGCCGTCGTATATTGGTACGTGCATGAGTCGTATTTTTCAAGTGACTGCTGATGGAGGGTCACGTGGCAATCCTGGTCCGGCCGCATACGGCGCGACTGTTTCAGAAGATGGAAAAGTAATCGCGGAGCTCTATGAATTTATTGGCACTGCCACCAATAATGTTGCTGAATACAGTGGGTTAATCGCAGCTTTATCACACATCAACAAACTTGATTCTTCAGCTCGTATTGAAGTAGCGATGGATTCAAAACTAGTTGTCGAACAGATGTCAGGTAGATGGCAAGTTAAAAATGAAGGAATGCGAGCATTAGTAAAAAGTGCGATGCAAGCACATGATCCAGCATTGGTTACTTATAGATGGATTCCGCGCGAAGAAAATTCACATGCAGATCGACTTGCCAATAAAGCACTTGATGAGCGAGTTGATGGCTTTAAAGCGGTGGTTCCAGCAAATCGACTAACAGATCGTTTAAGACAACCTGAAGTTCCGACTTTCGTTTATATGGTCAGACATGGCGAAACCATATTGACTCCTGATCGCAAATTTTCAGGCACTGGAAAGTTAAACCCGCCATTAACTGAGATTGGTCTTGAACAATCCAAAAAAGTTGCCGCTGAAATTGCAAAGATAAAACCAGATGTTTTGATTGCTTCACCTTTGCAGCGCACCAAAGAGACCGCAGCAGAAATTGCAAAAGTCACTGGACTTGATCCAATTTTTGACGAAGTTTGGTATGAATGCAGCTTTGGTGATTGGGATGGCTTTTCAGTTCAAGAAGTACAAGAGAAGTGGCCAGAGGATTATCTTGGTTGGATTGGCACCAGTGCCTACACACCGCCAAATGGTGAGTCATATGATGATTTGGCAGCACGAATTGAGCCAGCATTTGATGCACTTGCGGAGAAGTATCCTGGTAAAAAGGTAGTAGTTGTAACGCATAATGGCGTTATTAAGCAGATGGCTAGTATTGTTTTGGAGGGTAATCCAAATTCACTATTCCATATTGATATTAGCCCTTGCTCGATATCTTCCTTTTCAATATGGCCAAGTGATGGGCTACGAGCAGTTCGTTCAATAAATGAAAGAGGGCATTTCCGTTGATCACAAGTACTGAGTGGGCATACACAATAGGCGCACTAGCAATTTTTGCCACAGTTGACCTTATTGCAGCCATAGCTCGCCGCAATAAAAAGACCACCCTCCTTGAAGCGGGCTTGTGGACTGTTGTTTATGTGAGCGCTGCCATCATCTTCGGTTTTCTGTTACCAACTTGGGGATCAGACCAAATGCAGAAAGAATTCTTTGCAGGTTGGCTAACTGAATACGCCTTATCAGTCGATAATATTTTCGTTTTTATCTTGATTCTAACCAAGCTAAAAATCGATAAAGAAAAACAACACTTGGTACTTTTGATTGGTATTTTATTTGCCATCGTACTTCGTGCAATCATGATTAGCGCCGGCGTTCAATTAATTGAACGTTTTGGCTGGATTTTCTTCCTATTCGGGGCATTCTTGGTATATACCGCATGGAAGCTTGCCTTCGAATCTAAAGAAGAAGAGTGGCAAGAAGGAAAAATTCTCACATACCTTAGAAGTAAGGGAGTGAAGAATTTTACGATTGCTTTATTTGCACTAGGTGTCACAGATTTGCTCTTTGCCGTTGATTCAATCCCAGCAATTTTTGGCTTAACTCAAGATCCATATGTAGTTATTACTGCCAATATTTTTGCGCTAATGGGTCTACGTCAGCTTTACTTCTTGCTTGAAGAGTTATTAGAGAGATTGATTTACTTATCAAAAGGTCTCTCGGTTGTACTTGGATTCATTGGAATTAAGTTATTTATTGAAGGTTTCCATCAAGTAGGAATTCATGACATTGCTGGAGTGCATCTCATGGAAATTTCGATCGAGGCCAGCTTATTAACAATTATCGGAATTTTGACCGTTACGGCAGTTACCAGCCTTGCCGCAACTAGAAATGGCAAGAAGGCTTAACTTCTGGCCCAACCAAGCATTGGTCTGACATCTTCTTTGATGTTTTCAAAGAGCCAAATAGCCCCGGCCAAGTTGTCGCCTTTTGGTTCAATTAAATTAGCCTTAGGTTCTAATTTATTGATTTCTTCAATGATTCCGTGTTGGTAATTCTTATTTCTAGATAAGCCACCTGAAATTGTTACTAGAAAGCTTGAATTCTCAGTACCAATTTTTCGCCAAGCAGACACGACCGTTTTTGCCAAAAGCGCCGCACCTTCATTTCGAATCTTTACCGCAATCGGAATTTGATTATCAGCAGCAATAAGTAGTTTTTCTGCAGTTTTGAT
>VEQG01000027.1 GCA_018883345.1 Candidatus Nanopelagicaceae bacterium | reverse complement strand
ATTTTGGATCTAGATGGAATTCGTTATGTCTGCCCTTGGTCAACATCAGTGCGTACCTGGGCATCGCTTACAGATTTCAAATCGAATATTCCATCAACGGTGGTTCCATATTTTGTTCCCCACTCATTTGAAGAGGCTTTGGAAGATAGTATCGATTTAACAACTAGCAAAGTTCCGCACATTATTTCGCAGACTTGGATAATCCCGCCACGTTGGTTTGCGCTCTTTGAAACGCACGAACGTGATCGCGGGCGCGATAAAGATGGCGCCTATGTAATTTCACGAACCGCTATTGCTAAAGCAATCGGCCGAGCAAAGACCACTCATAATGCAGTGAAATCTGCATTTGGAGAAGGGCCGGTCGAACAAGAGATATTAGATTTAATTGATTGGTTAGAGATGTTCCATCCAAAATCTATGGTCGAATTAGATTACGGTGGGTTAGCGGATTATCTAGAACTCGCACTCGCCGAAGAGGGCGGCTTAGAGGCAGATCATTCAATCGAAGATATTCAGAGTTCAATTGCTGGTTTGGCGGTGGGCGACGGTGCGCTTGCTGGCCGCGGTTATGAAAAACTGGTCACCAGATGGCGAAAAGTCGCAGCATTTGAGAGCGCCAGCTAGTTTGCAGCTGTAAAAGTATTGCCAAAGCTTGATATTTCGCATTAACTTCACTCCTACGCAAAGTTCGCAAAACGGACAAGAACTTTTAGCCAAAGAAGGGGGTTACTTTGAACGGTTACACATCTGAAGTTCTCTTAACACCCTCTGAAGTCGCTGCTCTATTTCGTGTTGATCCAAAGACCGTAACTCGCTGGGCGAAAGCGGGAAAGTTAACTTCAATTCGAACCCTTGGCGGACATCGCCGTTATCGCGAATCAGAAGTTAAAGCGCTCTTAGAAACTCATTTAAAGGGTCAGCCGTAATTTGTCATATCAAATTCAGCAGTACCAGTTTTCGCAATACCTTTATTTAGCGTTCGCCACCTTTATTTTTGTTGGCGCACTTACCCCTATCATGCGAAAGTTGGCAATTAAAATTGGCGCAGTAGATGCACCAAACATGGCCCGCAAAGTTCAAACCGAGCCAGTTCCGTATTTGGGTGGCGTCGCAATTGTCATTGGGGTATTTGTTGCCACCTATTCAACAGTTTTAATTGAAAATAAAAATGTAGGACTGGCGTCGACTGTATTAATTCCGGCAGTTGCGATGGCATTCATGGGATTGATGGATGACTTACGTGGATTAAAACCATGGCCACGTTTAATTGCACAGACTGCAGTGGGAGTAATTGTTGCCGGAATTTTGATTGCCAGCGACACCATCGGAACACCATCACAAATTTTCCTTATCGATGCGGTAGTAACAATTCTTTGGATAGTTGGCGTCTGCAACAGTATTAATTTCTTTGACAATTTAGATGGAGGAGCAGCAGGCACAGTTGTAGTTATTTCATTCTTTACTTTTTTGATTGCATTTGATCGCGGCCAATTAATGGTTAGTGCGCTCTCAATTGTGACTGCAGGTGCTACTGCCGGATTTCTTATTTGGAATCGTCCACCAGCGAAGATTTACATGGGTGATGCCGGTGCGCTCTTTCTAGGAATTATCGTGGCGGTATTAACTATCCGTCTAAATCCAGATATTCAGCCGAACTGGAAATCGCTCTCGATTCCGCTATTTTTAATGGCAGTTCCGCTATTAGATACGACGGTGGCAGTAACCTCTAGGCTCGCGAGAAAAATCAGCCCATTTACCGGTGGGCGCGATCACCTCTCGCACCGATTGATGCGAAAGGGCCTACATCGTCGCACTGTAGCCATCACTTTATGGGCCTTGGCTGCCGTTTATGGCACCATCGCATTTGCAATTTATCTTGGCCAATCTGGCGCGCTAATTATTTTAGCTGCGCTGACGTGGGCCTATCTCTTCTACTTCTTTATCCGTATTCCGCACCACGATTGAAAGACTAGTAAACTAAAACCATGGCTGATAACAACGACGCAAAAGCGAAAATGCTTGCCGCGCTTGAAGCAAAGAAAGCTCGCCAAGGCGGACATAAGAGTAATGAAGGCGTAACTGGTGGTTCTAAAGTTCAAGGGGGACAACGCTCTGGCGGAGCACCACAAGTACAGCGTAAAGCAGGGCCTTCAAGCTCTGGTTCAAATGGCTAACTATTAGTTAATTGATTTTTGATAATAGATATCCGCGTTAGACCAAACGCGAAACAAAATAAAGTCGGCGGCGAAATTGCAGGCCGACTTATTGTTTTTGTACAAGCGCCGGCAATTGATGGCAAAGCCAACGAAGCAGTTACAAAAGTTTTGGCAGAACACTTTGCTGTCAGAGCACGCGATATAAAAATAATTCGCGGAGAAACTAATCGAGATAAAACAATTGAAGTGGCTGGGGCCGGGATCGAACCGGCGACCTAACGATTTTCAGTCGTTCGCTCGTACCAACTGAGCTACCCAGCCTTGACTTAACTTTCGCTTCAGCCAATAGTTTTTAATTAAAAAAACTAGCGACCCAGACGGGACTTGAACCCGCGACCTCCGCCGTGACAGGGCGGCGCGCTAACCAACTGCGCTACTGGGCCTTCCAAGGCAATAACAGTTTGCGAAATTAATCGCTATCTATTCATCCCCCAAAACCTACGAAAGATTCTGGGCAATAGATGCCGTTACTGCTTCGTGCCCCCAACGGGATTCGAACCCGTGTTACCGCCGTGAAAGGGCGATGTCCTAGGCCCCTAGACGATGGGGACGTTTAAAGGCTTGCAAATCTTACTAGCGATTAAGCAACTGACCAAAACGAGTTATCTGCCCGCACGAGAACGCGATTTTAGCTTGCGATTTCCCGTTGTTTTTCTTGCAGAAGTTCCAGATTTTCTAGCAGCTGGCTTTCCACTTCTCTTTGGTTTTGATTTCGAAGAACCTTTGGTGCGCTTTTCATGACGAGTTTTCACCGGACGATCCGCAGGCTGCAAATGTGCACGACGTTGAATTCGATTTGGACCGGTAACAGTCTTCTTTTCTTCACGACGTTCTTCACGCTTTGGTTTCTCTTCACGAATATTAATTCGCTTCTCTAAACGAGAATCAAATTTCTTAGAGCCGCGATCTTTGCGACGTAGCGCATCACGATCCGGTTTCTTATCTTCAATATCTCGACGTGGACGATCATCACGACGAGGTTTGCGGTCATCAAATTTTCTTTCAGTGCGCTTCTTTTCAAAAGCTGCACGAGGGCGTTCCTCACGCTTTGCTCTTGGGCGCTCATCACGATCTCGTTTTGGTCGCTCTTCGCGTTCGCGACGCGGATTGCGATCATCGAATCTCTTTCGACCTGGTTTTGATCTTTCGCTTCTAGTTACCACTTCATCCGCAACTGGAACTCCACTTGGCTCTTGTGCGCCAGTGATTCTAAGTAACTCTGGATGCAAATGATTATCTCGAGACTCAATGCGAGTCTCTGTCATCTTTACGCCAGCTTCTTTTCCTAAATTATGAACACGCTTGCGGTTGCCGCTTGAAGCAATCGAAACCACAGTTCCCTTTGCGCCTGCGCGCGCGGTACGACCTGCGCGGTGTAAGTAATCTTTATGTGTCTCTGGTGGATCAACGTGCACTACTAACGAAACATCATCTACGTGAATTCCGCGCGCAGCCACATCTGTAGCAATTAACGCTCGTTTCTTACCGATTTTGAATGCATCCAGAACGCGCATACGTTGCTTCTGGGTACGGCCACCATGCAAAACTCCTGCATCAACGCCTTGTTTCTTTAACTTTTCAGTTAAACGATCGGCGCCATGCTTGGTGCGTACAAAGAAAATGGTGCGACCTTCACGTGAAGCAATCTGTGCAATTACGTCATCTTTAACATGTGAATCCACTACTAAAACATGGTGATCCATATCGGCTTCGCGTTGTTCAGTAACTGCCAATGAATGGGTCACCGGGTCTTTCATAAATTTCTTTACGAGCTTATCTACATCTTTATCTAACGTTGCGCTAAATAGTAAACGCTGTCCATCTTGCGGTGTTTGCGCCAGTACTTCAGTTACAACCGGCAAGAAACCCATATCTGCCATTTGATCTGCTTCATCCAACACCACAATTTCAGTTGCAGATAAATCGATGGTGCCTTTCTTCATATGATCTTGAAGTCGACCTGGGGTCGCAACCACAATCTGCACGCCTTTTCGAAGTGCTTGTAATTGTGGTGGATATGGCATGCCACCGGCTAAAACTGTTGAACGTAATCCAACTTCATCTGCATAAGTTGCAAGTACATCATCAATCTGCATCGCTAATTCGCGAGTAGGCGCAAGGATTAATGCATAAGGTGCACCAGGCATTGGCTTTTCAAAAGCTAAACGGGTCAGCACAGTTAAACCAAAGGCTAAAGTCTTTCCAGAACCGGTCTGTCCACGACCTAATACATCGCGCCCATTAATGGCTTCCGGCAAAGTGGCAGCTTGAATTGGAAAGGGAAATTCGATTCCTTCATTACTTAAGGCGCTAACTAGGTTTTTATGAACACCCAACGAGGCGAAAGTTATTTTGTTATTTGGCATTACTAAACTCGCTTTAAATTACTGTCAGCGAGGAATTCGCCAATGTCCCTCAGCTATTTAAAGCTCCAATCAGGGAGTAGGTGAATTCTACCCTGTATTTAGAAGTTAAATTAACGCCCACTGAACGGTGATTGATACCGAAACATCCTGAGTTCCTAGATCAATCACTGTTGCTTCATCAGCAGAAGCTTTGGCCACACCATAAATTGGTGGGTTATATGTAGCTCCGCCTTCAGTTAAGTAATTTACTTTGCCTAGTTTTACACCAAGCAACTTCGCATAAGAGATTGCCTTTGCCTTTGCATTCTTTACCGCAGCTGATCGAGCCGCTTCAGTTGCTTTGCTGTTATCCAATACAAATGGTGAAACACCTTGAAGTTGTAAGAAGTCTCCGCCAGCTGCGGCAATTGCATCAACTACCGCGCCAGCATTTGCAGCATTCTTTACAACAATTGTGAATGACTGCGAAGCGCGATAACCAATCTGAACCGAACCTTTTTCCTGGGTGTAGTTATATTCTGGATAAACCTTCAGAGAGGTAGTTGCCAAATCTTTTGCACTTACTCCGTTTGCCAAAACAGCTTTACGAACTGCTGCACTGGTGCTATTTGCCTTAGCTAGCGCCGCGCCATTGGTGCCTTCAACAACAGTTACTTGTCCCATTATCTTTACGGCATTAGGTGTCACTTTGACCGTGCCCTCTGCATTAACGGTGATGTATCTAGAAGGTGCTGCTTGCGCATTCTGAACACCTGGAATAATCAGAATAGAAAGCGCTGCAATAGCTGCAATTACTGAACGAAGTTTCATAGCGTTATCCTACTTCCATGGCATCATCACAATTTGTATCGCACTGCACGATAGATGCCTTAGAGCGCGCAGCTAGCCAATTAAAGGATGGCAACCTGATAGCTTTCCCAACAGAGACTGTGTATGGCCTTGGAGCTGATGCGAATAATGAAGCAGCCGTTGCACGTATATATAAGGTGAAAGGTCGACCGGCAGATCACCCGCTAATTGTTCATATTGGTGATTGGCAGTTAATGGGCGAGTGGACTGAAGAGATTCCCGATTATGCAATTGATTTAGCACGCGCATTTTGGCCAGGTCCTATGACTTTGATTTTAAAACGGAGCGAACTTGCCAAAGATTTCATCACCGGTGGACAAGAAACAGTTGGTATCCGTGTTCCAAATCAAACACTTGCACTGCAATTATTAAATGAATTTTCTAAAGTCGGTGGCAAAGGTATTGCCGCGCCATCAGCTAATCGCTTTGGCCAAGTGTCACCTACGACCGCAGAGGCAGTTCGCCAAGAGTTGGGTGCATTCTTAAGTGAAGCGGATGCAATTCTTGATGGCGGCCCATGTGCTGTTGGACTTGAGTCGACCATCATCGATTGCACGGGCACCAATCCAAAGATTCTCCGTCCTGGCGCGATCACAGTGGAAGATATAAAAGGTGTAACTGGATTAGAAGTTGAATCACCAGAGCGCTCCGAAATTCGAGTCTCAGGTTCACTTGAAAATCACTACGCCCCTGATGCCCAAGTTCTTTTAGATATCGACCCTCAACCAGGTGATGGCTTTATCGCGCTCGCAGAAATTCCAACCCCTAATGGAGTAATTCGTTTGGCTGCCCCTAAAACAATTGAAGCATTTGCCCACGATCTTTATGCCGCCCTTCGCGAGGGTGATGCTAAAGAGTTGATGCGCATTGTGGTGGCGCAGCCAAAAGGTGATGGCATTGCGATTGCAATTAGAGATAGATTGAAGCGAGCGGCCTCGAACTTTTAGCTCGATTAATGGTTTTCATAAATGACCGCTAAACTGCGCAGGCAATTGAAGTAGGGGCCTTTAGCTCAGTCGGTAGAGCAACGGACTTTTAATCCGTGGGTCGCGGGTTCGATCCCCGCAGGGCCTACCAACCACACGCGGGCTGATATATCTGGCTCGATATTCCAATTTGTCATAGTTCCCCTTTAACCTACTGCCTAGTAATTGCCCTACCGCCAGAATCCATGAGGTGACATCAGATGGAGTTTATGCATGGGTTTGTCAGTTGGTTAGCCCATAAACCAACTCCAGATGAAATCTGTCGCGCGCTCGTCACAGATTTTATGAAAAAACACGGCGCATGTTGTGCACGAGTTGGCCGTTTAAATAAAGACGATAGTTATCACTACCTTGGTCAATATGGTTTTGATGTGAACGAAACCGGAAAATTAGTTCCTGGTCAGATTTGGCGAGAAAATAAAGAAATAGAGGTAAACCAGATTGCGGCTGGCCATCAACCTGGACCTTGGACTAAAGATAAGCAGCAGGTACTACTTGAACTCCGCGGGCGCGGAACTGTTTACGGATGGCTAAATATTAGATTTTCAAATCCTAAAAATGATGTCGAACAAAAAGTAACCTATTTTGACGCTTCGTTATTTGCATTGGCGGTTTCTCTCTATTTATCACTGACACACCCACAGGAATTTTCAAGTGAAAAGGATTTGGAAAAAGAAAAAGGAATTCCTTCAGTTGATTCTTTAACTAAGCGCCAATTAAATATCTTAAAGGGCATGGTTGATGGAAAAACCAATCATGATCTGGCAACCCAATTAGGTTATTCAGTCTCAACAATTCGTCACGAAACAATGCGAATTTATCAAGCACTAGCAGTAAGTGATCGTCGCGAAGCTGCGCAGAGAGCGCTTGAATACGGCTGGATTTAAAGCCATTTCTGCCCATTTTTTTCGCATATTTAAAGCCCGTTAGACTGCACCTCTATGGCTAAGACGCTTCCAACGCCGGCCGCCCCAGGTCAAGATGAGACCAGGGGAGTCTTGGCAATTCCCGCTTTTCGCAGATTATGGCAATCGATGGCCTTCTCATCCTTAGGTGATTGGCTAGGTCTACTTGCGACTACGGCGCTAGCTCAGAAACTTTCTGAAGGAAATTACTCAACCGCTAACTTTGCAATCGCAGGTGTGTTTATTGCACGCCTCTTGCCTTCAGTTTTCCTAGGGCCGCTAGCTGGAGTCATCGCCGACAAATTTGATCGCCGTAAATTAATGGTGATTGCTGATATTTTGCGCGGTGGTCTTTATGTATCTATAGCAATTTACCAAAATTATTATTGGTTATATGCCGCCACAATTCTGGTTGAATGCATAACTCTTTTTTGGTCACCAGCAAAAGAGGCATCGGTTCCAAATCTAGTTCCGAAGGAAAAATTAGAAGCGGCAAATCAAGTTTCATTATTGGCTGCTTACGGAACGGCGCCAATTGCCGCGATTCTCTTCTCAATACTTGCTTTGATTACTGGTTCATTAACCGCGATTTTTCCATTCCTAAATAACAACACAACTGACTTAGCGTTATATATAAATGCGCTCTCATTTTTCTATACCGCTTGGATTGTTTATGGAATGAAAGAACTGCCAAAAGGTCCCGCAACCAGCAAGAGCGGTGACAATATTGGAAAGTCATTACTCGAAGGCTGGCGCTTTGTTAGCCAATCAAAAATTGTGCGTGGACTTATTGTCGGAATGGTGGGCGCCTTTATGGCAGCCGGTGCAGTTATTGGTCTTGCCAGAACCTTCGTAAGCGATTTAGGTGGTGGAGATGCGGCTTATGGCGTGCTTTTTGGCGCGGTATTCACAGGTTTAGCGCTTGGAATCGCCTTTGGGCCACGCCTGCTTTCACAATTCTCAAGGCGCCGAATTTTCGGTGCGTCTTTAGCAATCGCTGGTTTCTTCTTAGTAGCTCTTGCTTTGATTAGCAACTTAGTAATTGCAGTTATGGTTACTTTAATTTTGGGCGCATTTAGTGGAATCAGTTGGGTAACTGGTTTCACCATGTTGGGTATGGAAGTCGAAAACGAAGTGCGCGGTCGTACTTTCGCATTCGTACAATCTTTAATCAGAGTGGTGCTGGTTGCAGTACTTGCAATAGCTCCGCTCATTGCAGCAGCTGTTGGCGAACATACCTATCGCTTTGCTAATTCCGAAGTAACTTATAACGGTGCATCAATCACAATATTGATTGCTGGAATTTTGGCCGGACTAATCGGAATAGTTTCCTATCGACAGATGCGTGATCGACCAGGTGTTTCTTTAATGAGCGATATCTCTGCAGCATTGCGCGGAGAATTAGGCGCCCAAATCTCTGGCCACTCTAAAGGTGTATTCATTTCATTCGAAGGCGGAGAAGGCTGCGGCAAATCAACGCAATCGAAGTTACTAAAAGAGTTTTTAGAAAGCGAAGGTCACACTGTAGTTCTAACTCGCGAACCAGGCGGCACAAAATTAGGAAAAGAGCTTCGCGATATTTTGCTACATACTCATGATCATGTCTCTCCAAGAGCCGAAGCTCTCCTTTATGCCGCCGATCGCGCACATCATGTTGATACTTTGATTAGACCTGCGCTAGATCGCGGTGAAATCGTTATTACAGATAGATATTTAGATTCATCTATTGCTTATCAAGGCGCAGGTCGTGTGCTCTCTCCAGGTGAGGTTGGCCGTATTTCACGTTGGGCAACCGAATCTCTAATTCCTACGCTCACAATCATTATTGATTTACCTGCTGAAATCGGCATTGGACGCTTAAAATCACGCGACCGTCTAGAGAGAGAATCAATATCTTTCCATGAAAGAGTTCGGCAAGAGTTCTTAACTCTGGCACTTTTAGATCCAGAGCGATATTTGGTAGTAGATGGCCGCCAGAGTATTGAAGAGATTCATTCTGCAATCACTTCACGTGTAAGCGAACTTCGTGATCTAAGCAAGATAGAAAAAGAACCACGCCGTTTCCGAAAGAAATCAAAGTGAGTGTCTACGACGAACTCATAGGCCAGACACATTTAATTGAAACATTAAGTGCTGCTGTAAAAGCTGCCGCAAGTGGCGAAGAGTCACAAGAGATGACTCATGCCTGGATTTTTACTGGCCCACCCGGAAGCGGACGTTCATCTGCAGCAATCGCTTTTGCGCAAGCGCTAGTCTGCAAAGAAAATGGTTGTGGAATATGCAATGAATGCATAACTGCAAAATCTGGTGCGCATCCCGATATTGAAATATTGAAATCAGAAGGTTTATCAATAAAAATAGATGAGATTCGTGAATTATTGACCCGAACTGCATGGGCACCTTCAATGGGTGGTTGGCGAGTTGTGGTTATGGAAGATGCAGATCGATTAACAGAATCTGCCGCAAATGCGCTACTCAAAGCTATTGAAGAACCAGGTTTACGAACAGTGTGGCTGCTATGCGCTCCAACTTTGCATGACATTCTTCCGACGATACGTTCACGTTGCCGCCATATTCAATTACACACCCCATCTAATTCAGATGTAGCAGAATTTCTAATTAGCAAACATCAAATCGCGCCAAAGATGGCAGATTTTGCAGCGCGGGTTTCACAGGGGCACATAGGCAGAGCGCGCCATTTAGCCACAAATGAAGAGGTTCGCAATCGCCGTAGCGCAATCTTGAGCATCCCAAGCCAGTTAAATTCAGTGGCATCAGCCTATGCCGCAGCGGCAAAATTAGTGGAATTAGCGAATGCCGAATCTGATGCAATTTCAGAAGCGTTAGATGAGAAAGAGTATGAAGAGCTAGCTACTGCGTTAGGTAAAGGCGGGAGCAAAGCGTTAAAGGAATTAGAGAAAGAACAGAAATCACGTGCTACCAGAATTACCAGAGATACGTTGGATGGTGCGCTTTTAGATTTAGCTACTTACTATCGCGATGTAATGATGATTCAAGCTGGTAATACCGATTCATTAATTAATGCAGAGCTGGCAGATCAAATTATTAAAACTGCAGAAAATACGCAATCTCAGAAAACATTGGCCAAGATGGATGCCATCATGAGCGCAAGAGATAATTTGCAGCGAAATGGTGCACCTCTATTGGTCATGGAAGCATTGATGTGCGAATTAATAAAGTAACACTCAGGGTTATTGCCTTATCTGCAGTTCTAGTTTTATTGGCTTTGCCACTTTCAAATTTATTAGTAAAGTCAGCAGACCCGTTCAAGCCGAGCAAAGTAAAATTCGATTCTTCATCAATTTCCGGCTACTACAATCAGAATTTCAATTGGAATGATTGCTATGGCGGATTCCTCTGCGCCACATTTAAAGTACCGATCGATTACGACAACTTAGAATTAGGCGAATTTGATATCGCAGTGATGAAGCATCAAGCACCAAATGCGATTGGAAATTTAGTGGTTAACCCAGGTGGACCTGGTGGCTCTGGTGTCGATTATGCATATTCTTACGAAAGCGCCTTCACCTCGGCAATCCAAGAATCTTTCAACATTGTGGGCTTTGATCCTCGTGGCGTAGGCCGATCAACTCCGATCGAATGCTTAAGTGATGCTGAAACAGATGAGGCTTATGCTGCTAGCGCTTATCCTGAAAATGAGGCCGAAATAGCCAAAATGCGCCAGGAAAGTAAGGCTTTTGCCGAAAGCTGTAACAATGAGAACAAGTTTCTTAAATTCTACTCAACTGCAAATGCAGCGCGAGACATGGATATCTTGCGAGCATTATTAGGTGATGCCAAATTAAATTTTCTAGGCAAATCTTACGGAACATACCTCGGCACTCTCTATGCCAAGCTATTTCCAGAGAAAGTTGGCAAATTTGTACTTGACGGCGCAGTAGATCCAACAATTAATTCGCTTGAACAAACTCTGCAACAAGCAGTTGGATTTGATAGCGCTTTTGTGGCCTTTGCAAATGATTGCGTTAAAGATGCAAATTGCGTTTTAAAAGGTGATGTAATTGCGCAGATTCAAGGGAAATTGGCGGAACTCCATAAAGAACCTGTAAAAGTAGGCAATCGCAAACTTACGGAATCACTTGCAATGTACGGAATTGCAATGGCTCTGTACGATCAAGAATATGGTTGGCCAAGTTTAAGAAGTGCTTTAAAAGATTTATTTAATGGAGAAGGCAAGCCGCTACTAGATCTGGCTGATGCATATACGGGCAGAGATTCAAATGGAAATTATCAGAGCAACGATGCTGAGGCGTTAACCGTAATTTCTTGCGCAGACTTTCCACCATCTGAAATTAAAATTGATGATGTAGTTGCAGCAGCGCCACTTTTTGGTAAATACGTCGCGTATGCAGATATCAATTGCGAATACTTGCCAAAACCAAAATACGAATTAATTTCAAAGCCGATTAATTTAGATTCTGAAGTTTTGGTTATTGGAACTACCAATGATCCAGCTACTCCTTACCGTTGGGCGGTTAAACTGGCTGAGGTTTTAGTAAATTCGAAATTGATTTCCGTTTCTGGAGATGGCCACACTGGCTACAACCGGGGAAGTGACTGTGTTGACCAGACAGTCGAAAAGTATCTAATTTCAGGGGTAATTCCCGCACAAAACCTGGCCTGTAGCGCGTAAATCCCGCTGCTAAGGTGGTAATTAGCACCCCATTTGGTGGTGCAAAATTCTCCCATGCGTCTAGACCACATCTCTTATGTGACCTCCCATGATCAAATTTCTGACACTGTTCAACGCTTAGGTGCAAAACTTGGCACAACTTTCGTTGACGGCGGCGCACATCCGCGATTTGGTACACGTAACTTCACGGCACCACTTAAGAATGGTCATTACATCGAAATTGTATGTCCGTTAGATCATCCAGCAACAGATAAAACACCTTTTGGTCGCGCGGTTAAGCAACGTGCCGATGAAGGTGGCGGCTGGTTGACTTGGGTTTTATCTGTAGATGATGTTGCACCAATTGAAAAGAGACTTGGTCGCCCAGCTGTTGATGGATCTAGAACAAAACCAGATGGCGAAACATTAACATGGAAACAAATCGGAATTCTTGCAACTCTTGAAGATCGTCAGCTCCCATTCTTCGTTGAATGGGTAGAGAATCATCATCCTTCTGCAGATGGCAAGGCCACTTCAAAAATAACTCGCATTGAAGTTGCTGGAGAACCAAAGACAGTTCGCGAATATTTGGGCGTTGAATATAAAGATGCACTTGGTGATGACGTTGAGATTCGTTGGTTGACTCCAATTGAAGCAGATGGTGATACTGGAATTATTGCGGTGCAGTTTGAAACACCAAACGGCACAATTCTTATAGATTAATTTTGATTAATATTTTATTAATCAGAGTTTCTGCCTCCGTGGCTCAGTGGTAGAGCAGCTCATTCGTAACGAGCAGATCGTCGGTTCGATCCCGACCGGGGGCTCTCTTGACTGAAAGAACTAATAAAAATAGTTGGTTACTTTCATATATTCTCCTTGGAATTACTTGGGGAATGTCCTTTCTCTTTATAAAACAAGGTCTCGAATTCCTCACGCCACTAGGAGTGGCTTTTGGACGCTGCGCATTAGGGGCAATCACGCTAATAATCATTGCAAAATCAAGAGGCATTCAGTTACCTAAAGATCCAAAAATTTGGGGCCATTTACTTGTTGTGGCCATGCTCTTAAATGTAATTCCAGGGATTTTATTTGCCTTAGCAGAAACGGAAGTGACCTCAATATTGGCTGGAATTATTAATGCGGTAACGCCTTTAATGGCAGTCTTAGCAATACTTCTAATTGGCAGAGATGAACAACCGAAGCAATCACAATTGATTGGTTTAGCTATTGGATTCGTTGGCGTTGGCACCGTCATGGGAATTTGGCAAGGATTTGGTGATAATCCAATTTTTTATGTGCTTTGTCTACTTTTTGCCGTCACCTGTTACGGGTTTTCATTTCCATATGCACGACGTTTTGTTTTGCCTTATAAATTAGAACCAACTCAATTAGCAACTGTTCAACTAATTTGCGCCGCTACGGTGTTGTTGCCAGGATATTTAATTGATGGAATTGCGAAAGACGAATTTAAATTAATTCCAGTGTTATCTATGCTTGCGTTAGGGATATTCGGTAGTGGCTTTGCATATATTTGGAATTTTCAAATAATTCGCGACGCCGGAAGTGCAATTGCTTCTTCTGTAACATTTGTGACACCCGTAGTTGCGGTAATTGCAGGAATAATATTTTTAGGTGAAGAGCTAACTTGGTACGAACCAGTGGGAGCGGCCATTGTGCTTTTTGGAGCAGCAGTAGCCCAAGAGCGAATTAAATTATTTAATCGACCTTAAATCCCACTGGTAGTTCAAGGCGATATTTCTCTAAAGTTTGCTCATCCTTTAGTAATTCTCGAGTGTCACGGTCTTCGACAATTTTTCCACCACTTAGAATTAGAGATCTTGGACATAGCTCTAATGCATATGGAAGATCATGCGTAACCATTAGCAAAGTGATCTCTAGACTCTTTAGGATCTCCGCCAACTCTCTTCGGCTAGCCGGATCTAAATTTGAAGATGGTTCATCTAATACCAATATTTCAGGCTTCATGGCCAGCACGCCAGCTACTGCAATGCGACGTCTTTGGCCAAAAGAGAGGTGATGGGGGGCTCTATCAATGAAATCCAACATTCCAACTTGTTCCAACGCGTTATTTATCGCTTGATCTAGTTCAGAGCCACGTAATCCCAAGTTGTATGGTCCAAAACCAATATCTTCTCTGACGGTAGGCATAAAGAGTTGGTCATCGGGATCTTGAAAGACAATTCCAACTTGAGAACGGATCCGCTTTAACGCGACTTTATTTTCGATATCAATCTTTTCGCCTGCAATTAAAACTTCACCATGTTGCGCAGGGTGTATTCCATTTAAGTGCATTACTAAAGTTGTTTTACCCGCACCATTAGGTCCTAAAAGCGCCACTCGTTCGCCTTTTGCGATTTGTAAATCAACACCAAAGAGCGCTTGATTGCCATCTGGATAGGCAAAGGCAAGCTGCTTAATTTCTAAGCTTGGATGATTCACAAGAAATTCCTTCCGAATATTGCCAAGACTAGTGCCAGAAAGAGCGTGGCAATAATAAATAAAATCTCTTGTTTTGCTACCAGTTGTGATTGCACTGAAGGTAATTTTCCGTCATATCCACGAGAAATCATCGAAAGATGAACTCGCTCGCCTCTTTCGTATGATCTAATAAAGAGCGCGCCAGCGGCAGCAGCTAAGAATTTCCAATCTCGTATTCCTTTGGGTTCGAAACCACGAGAAGCTCTGGCTACGGTCATTCTCTCCATCTCATCATTGATGACATTCAAATAGCGCAACATAAAGCTGGCAATTTGAACAATCAAGGCAGGCATTTTTAAAGTTTCGAAACCTCTTAAAATTTCACGAGCTGGAGTTGTTCCTGAAAGAATGATTGCTAATAGTGTGCCAATAGTGGCTTTAGCAATAATCGAAATTGCGGCAATTTTTGCAGCCTCTTTATCGGGACTTACAAAAGGCATCAATATGGCAAAGAAAATAAAAGGTATTTCGATAGTAGTTCTTTTGAGAGATTGCCAAATGGGCAGTTTTGCTATCAATACCAGTGCAATGACTAAAGAAAAGTATGCGATAAATGCAATGTAATTTTGAATAGGAGTAGCAACAACGATTACCAATAGACCTAGAATCGCCAAAATCTTCGCATGCGGGGCCAGCGAATGTATTGGTGAGTGCCTGTGAACATAGAAACGTTCACCCACATCGTGGCCATGATGATGCCCATGATGAGCATCTGTACTTAACTCGTTGTTAATGGCAGCTATTTCTTTCGTGCTAAGCGTATGAATAGAACTGAAGCCACTCCGCCGGTTACTAGAACGCCAATTACTCCTGCAATACCGACGCTAGCTCGATCGTTGTCAATTCCCTTAACACCGTAATCGGCAAGCGCACCATCTGCATTGGCATGATCCTTGGCAGTATCAATAAATCCAATTTCTTCGGCGACTTTTTCAAGACCATCAGGACTTGATGATGCATAAAATGAAATTACGCCAGCTAGAAAAAGGGAAACTAGCCCGCCAATTAAGTAAAATCTTTTCTGAGTCATTACTTGATCTCCAAACTTGGTTTGATGGCTTGCCAACCAAATACTAAATCTGATCTGCTAGCAAGAACTATACGTACGGTTAAGAAAGTAATAATTGCTTCACCAATACCGATCAAGAAATGTGTGCCTAACATTGCGGCAAGAACTGTGCCAAGAGAATAAGTCGCAGTTGCGCCAAATGCATATTGCAAAACGAAACCGGCTGCCGCTGCCGGCACAGATAGAAATGCTGCAAATGCAGATGCTAGCGCAACCGAAGATTTATTCTTAGGTAACAATTTCTGAGCAACTGTGAAAATTCCGAAACCTACCCATACGCCAATGATTGACATGTTGAAAATATTTAATCCAATTGCAGTAAGTCCACCATCTGCAAATAGAAAGCCTTGAATCAAAAGCACAACTGTGATCGCAAGGGAAGCTGCATATGGTCCAACTAATACCGCAGCTAAAGCGCCGCCCAACAAGTGGCCAGAAGTTCCGGCAGCTACTGGGAAATTAAGCATCTGGACGGCAAAGACGAAGACCGCAGTTAGGCCAGCTAGAGGCGCGCTCTTCTCGCTTAATTGCTTCTGGGCTCCACGTAGCGAAAACGCTATGCCAATCAGCGAAAGGAGTATAAATATTGAAGAGACGGGCAGATTAATAAAGCCATCTGGGATATGCATTGAGCTTAGATTCATGCGAACTCCTTGTATTTGCAAATGATTTGCAACAACGGGAATTTTAAGCGAGTTTTTATGGTTTGTCCATAACAAGAGGGTCTAGAGGTCTATTGTTCAATGCAATTCCCCCTTATGTAGTTCCAGGAGGTCTTATGTCTGACGAAGAGCACGATGAGATCATCACTGAGGAAATGCTCTGGGAAAGAATTCCAGAGACAAATGGAATGGAACGTGCAAATACTTATTATGAATTAAGTGCGCGAATTTATGCTCGCGGTCAATATGACGAAGCTTTAGCGCTCGCGGAAACGGCACGCGATATTTATTCAGAACTTGGCAACAATCATGCAAATGAAGAGCTTGCTCAAACCTATTCAGCTATTGGTTACAACTTAAATCAACTAAAGAGAATGGATGAAGCAGCTTCAGCTATGTCAAAGGCGGTTGACCTACTACGTAAGAATAAATCTCCAATCGCTTTAGAACTTGCATGCACGTTAGGCGAATGGTGGTACA
>VEQG01000042.1 GCA_018883345.1 Candidatus Nanopelagicaceae bacterium | reverse complement strand
TCCAAGCTAGCGCGATGGTTCGTAAAGGTCTTGTTCAAGAGGTACGGCATCTTGCTCTTATCTGCGCTAGCCACTCGGGCTCAAAAGCGCACCAAGACGGAGCCCTCGAAATCCTCCGAGGAGCAGGACTAACCGAAAATGCGCTGCAATGTATTGCGGATCGCCCACTCGGGTTGCAAGAACGCAAAGAATGGGGCGATAAAGAACCAACGCGATTAGCTATGAATTGCAGCGGAAAACATGCCGGAATGTTGACAACTTGTGTCGCAAACAACTGGCCGATTGAAAATTATTTATCGCAAGATCATCCATTGCAGTTGGCAATAAAAGAAGAATTTGAAAATCTAGCTGGCGAAAAAATTTCTAAAATTAGTGTTGATGGTTGTGGCGCACCGTTATTTTTAATTTCAATGCAAGGGTTGGCAAATGCTTTTTATAATTTAGCAATTTCAAATGACCCAGTGCATAAGCAAGTCGTGTCAGCATGTTTAGCTTTTCCAGAGCTGGTGGCTGGAATCGGTCGAAGCGATACTGAATTAATGAAAGCAGTGACGGGCTTATTTTTAAAAATCGGCGCGGAAGGTGTGCAAGCAGCATTCTTACCAGATGGGCGCACGGTAGTTTTTAAAGTTTCCGATGGGTCAGAACGAGCACATCAAGTAATTTTGCAGAGCGCATTTGAAAAACTCGGCGCTAAATTTGAAGTAAAGCGCCCAGAAGTTTTAGGCGGCGGTAAAGTAATTGGTGAAATAAGGGCAGCGCTATGAAACGTTTAATTGCACTGATTGCTTCATTAATGTTGCTACCGATTTCGCCGGTGCAAGCAGTAGAAAATCGCATTATCGATGTTGTAGCAATTACTTGGGCTGGTGCACCAACTCCATCAGTCACAGTTAATGATGTAAAGAGCGCGATTCAAAATGAAGTTTCCACTAGATGGAATTACTTGGCTCAAAATTGGCCGGGCGGAATTAATTTCTCAGTCGGGACTGTGCAGAGCACCCCGATTCAAATGTCGGTGCCATTGATCTGCGAAGGTAGCGAATCCTCTGCATATATGCGCGATGCCAGAAGAGCTTTCTATACCAAGTATCCAATGGCCGATTACGCCAGCCATTATTTGATTCTGCTTAGCCCTGCGCCAAGACCAAACTGTGTTTGGGAAGGTAAATCCCTGATCGGAGTGGCAAAAACACCTGGCGGGTTAATGATTTTGAAGAACAACGCTTCACCTTTTGTCATTACTCACGAACTTGGACATTCATTAGGACTTGGCCATAGCAATTTGATTCGTTGCCCAGGTAATGGCGCAGATGGCAGTTGGGCTAATTGCAACGCAATCGAATATGGTGGTGCAGTAGATGTAATGAGCAATGTTGATGTTAAAGGCCCACTTAGTACCTACCATCAATGGCGTATGGGAATTATCAAAGATGAAGATATAAAACAAATTTGGAAGAGCGAAATTGTAGATCTGAAATTTACCAATTCGCCAGCCGGTGTGCGTGCACTTTTTGTAAGAGATGGCAAACAGACTTATTGGATTGAATATCGCAAAGCGGCAGATGGATATACACCGGGTTTGGCGATTTACAGAACAGATCCACCACCTGCTTCATCTGTAATCTCTCCAAATGAATCTGATGCAATAGGCGCACCCACTGAAGCAGTAACAAGTGATGTTTGGCTATTAAATCTAGATAGCTTTAGATATTCAAGTAGCGCAACTACTACCGGATCGCCAACGCTACCAATAGGCAGAACTTTCTTAGGATCAAGTGGCAACGTTTCGGTAAGTGCAACTTTAAAAGATAGCGATACCGTTTCAGTTTCAGTAAATCGCAGAGTTGATGTAATCGCGCCTCCTACTCCCGTGCTAACCAATCCAAATACTTGGGTCTCGCCAGAGACCGAACTGATTACGGCTGGTTATGAAGACAATGAAAGCATTATTGAAAAATTTCAAATGTCTATCGATGAAAAAATCATTGATGTCACCGGTAGCCCATCAAGTCGTTGGTATTCCACTTATTTATCACCGCTAAATCCCACAAAATCGCTACATGTGAAAGATCTGCCAGAAGGCACTTATGCAGTGAAGGTACGCGGTATCGATATCTACGGAAATGCCAGCCAATGGTCGCAGGCGGTAAATGTTGTTGTTGACCGCGGAGCGCCAGTAGTTACCAATGAATTCAAAGTAAGTAATGTCAACGCAACTGGTACCAAATTAATTTGGACTGGCGCTAGTGATGCCGGAAGTGGAATTTGTAGCGTACAAGTTGCAAATAGCGATGGCTTCATTGTGGCGCGTACTGATCGTATTACAAATGTAAAAAGCTCACCGGAACTTAATTTCCGCGGCGAAGCTGTAGGTAAAGCTCAAGTTTTCGATTGCCGTGGAAATGGCGTAGAAGGCGAATTAGCACTTGGCCTAACTTACATTCCAGCATTTAATGCTAAGACCACCGGCAAAGTAACTATAAATAAAACTGATTCTGCTTGCGTTGGTTCTTGTAGCTTCTCCTTTAGCGTCTCTGGTGATTTAGAAGTTAAAGTCATCAAAGGTTCAGGTATTGCTTACATAAATGGTGCACCAGCTGGAAATTTCAAAGCTGGTGCCGAGCCGCTAAAACTTTCAATCGGCCGCACCAAGAAGGTAGTTCGTCTACAAGGCAAAGATTTAATTGTGCAGGGCTTAGCGCGAGTTGAAGTGCAATGGAAAGAAAGCGGCAAAGTTCAACGTAAAGTTGCAATCGTTGACCCCTCATTAGAAGATAAAGAGCAGTTGGCAATTTCTAAATATGGATTCCAAATTGCAGATTTTGATCAGAATTATCAACTGCTGCCAATTGCGCGTGGCACCACTTTATTAGATGCAACTTTAGATATCTGCAGCGGAGATTTTCCATCTGAAAAAACTCGCGTATTGCGCCGACAAGTTGCGGCCTATAAAGAGGGCAGCCCATACTCATTTTTAAGCACCGAAACAGTTAGATATAAAGATGCGCCAAGTGCGGAGAGCGCCTTAACTGATATTGATAAAGTAATTGCCAAATGCAAAGCAGCTGGTGGCTTTAAAGGAGCCGATGGTGCGCTAACCAAATATGCATTTAGTGATGCACCTAAATTTACTTATGCAGATGGCGTTAAAGGACGTGTAGTACTTACGTTGATTGGCGAAGGTGCAAGCGCCAGATGGTTGTTGGGCTTCTTCCAGATCAAAGGCGAATTAGCAGTAAATACCTACTTGGTACGTGCTGAAAAGTTCACTGATGCTGATATCAAGCGCTGGTCGCAGGTAGCTTCTGAAATCTCAACTAGGTTAAGTGGATATACGCCAGTAAACTCTGCAGTGTGAGCAGGATTCGAAATAAAGTCGCGCTAGTAATGGTGCACACCTCACCGCTTGAACAAGCGGGACTTGGTGATGCCGGCGGCATGAATATTTATGTAATCGAATCCGCCAAACGTATGGCGGCGGTCGGTGTTGATGTTGATATCTACACTCGCAAAATTTCAGAGGAGCAACCAGAGGTTATCGAATACGAAAAAGGTATTCGCATTATCAATCTAAATTTGCCAGTTGGCACCAAAAAGGAAGAGATTCCATCTTTAATTCCAGCTTTGGCTCAAGAATTTAAAGAGAAGATTCGCAATCAAGGTTATTCAATAATTCATTCTCATTATTGGATCTCTGGCAAAGTTGCGATGCCAGCTGCAAAGGAATTTGAAATTCCATTGGTCCACACCATGCACACCATGGCGCGCGTTAAGAATTCCGCTCTTGCCGAAGGCGAAAGCCCAGAACCAATGATTCGAGTTCAGGGAGAATCACAGATTGTCGAAGCAGCCAATGCGCTAATTGCTAATACTGATGCCGAAGC